>JAOUMY010000001.1:300000-600000 GCA_029881255.1 Gammaproteobacteria bacterium
GCAATATTCACGCATATACGCCCTTTCCCTGTCGAGAAAGTCTGACACGACGCGTCGAAATCCCACATCTTCCAGCCAGTGCGCGGACCAGACTGAAGTTGGATAAAACCCCCGGGAAATTTTATATTCTCCCTGAGCACCGGGCTCGAATCGCGCCAGTTTATTCGCGATAGCGTATTCAATGCCCTGATAATAACAAAGCTCAAAGTGCAGACCAGAAAACTGTTGATGGCAGCCCCAATGTCGACCGTACAGGGTATCGTTACTTTTGAAAAAAATGGCCGCTGCGACATAGTTCTTATCTTGTCGCGCCGCGACAACGATGAGTTGCTCGCCCATGCTTCGGGATATTTCCTCAAAGAATGTTTGCGTCAACGTGGGCACACCTCCCTTGTCCAGAAAAGTGTCTCGATAGAAAGGATAGAGTTGCTGCCAATGTGAGTGATTGAGCATATCACCATGCAGTATCTCTATGTCGATACCCGCTTCCTGTACTCGCCGTCGTTCACGCAAGACTTTCTTGCGTTTACGGGAGCTGAATTCGGCAAGAAAGTTTTCAAAATTTTCATAGCCATTATTACGCCAATGAAACTGACAGGCCTGACGGAGCAACATTCCTTGCGCTTGCAACACCGCATGCTCAGTGTCGTGTGGAAACAAGCAATGAAAGCCGGATAAGCTCTGCTGCTGCACAAATGCATGCATGGCCTCCAACAAAGCGCTACGGTAGCGCACCACATCTCTCCCCGGCGCTACCAATAGGCGAGGCCCAGTGGCCGGCGTGTATGGGATCGCACATACAAGTTTCGGGTAGTACGCCATCCCGCTACGCTGATAGGCCTCAGCCCAGGCCCAGTCGAATACCAGCTCGCCGTACGAATTTGTTTTTATATACGCAGGCATTGCTGCAACCAGTTTCCCTTTTTCCTCAATGACAAAATGTGCAGGAATCCACCCAAGGGCTTCACCTACGCATCCACATTGCTCCAAGCCATTCAGAAACTCATAGCGAGTAAAGGGGTACAATTTTCCTGTTAATGTCTGCCATGACTCGGGCGATATTTGACAGAGCGAATTGAGAATCTTTATTTCCATAAATTAGCCAAGGAATCATCTACTGTTATGTCTGCTTCTGCCGGCGATTTTACCGCAAAACTAAAGGAACACTATTTGGAAGCCTTGCCGGGCATGCTTGACGAACTGGAATCCAGCATTGTTGACATGGAAAACAGTAGCAATCCGCGCGAGAGTTACTTCTCTATTTACCGACAAATACACAGCATGAAGGGTAGTGGTGGTACTTACGGCTTCCCGATCATATCTACGGTATGCCACCAGTTTGAAGACTACTTATCGACACTGGAAAAAAACAGCTCCTTCAGTCGAACGGAAATCAACAACATACTCGCCTATGCCGACGTGCTCAAACTCACCTGCGACAAAATCGCCGCAGGCGATACCAGCGTTCACTCTCTCACCTTCGCCCTCGACAAATTGCGCTTTAACGGTAAACGCCCCGCGCTCAAGGGGCTGTTGATCGAAAACTCCAAGATAAATTACGAACTCATAACCCGTGTATTGGGCGAACAAATGGATATCAACCTATCTCACTGCCGTGACGGCCTTGAAGCTTTACAGCGTTTGACCCATGAAAAATTCGATTTCGTGATTACTTCCAGGGAAGTTTCCTCCCTTAATGGTTACGCTATCATCGCCGCCACCAAATTGGGTAGCAAAGTCAATCAGAACATCAAGGCTGCGGTTATTACCAGCGATGATAAGCCGGTACCGAAATCGGAAAACTTTGTGGATAAGACTATTCACAAAGATGGCGAGCTATTCAAATCCATTACCGAATTTGTCAAAAACATTACTCCGCAATAGAATCGGCTCTATTAGGATTTTCCCAGGCTAGTCGATGGCGGATTCTCTGCGAAAAAGTTTTTTCTCCCTGCGCATCCCATCCGAGGAATTCATTCGGGTCTATGAGGGGTCCGCAAAATACGTGGTTACGCGCTCTTACGATGGACGCAACATCCGTTTTCCAGCGAACATTTTGCGCCAGTTTCTAACCCATGATGGTATTTTTGGCGAATTTGTCATCTACTATGACCAACACAATAAATTCCAGGAAATAAAAAAAATCGGCTGATTTAAGTCGACGTTAAGTAATAAAGCATACAAAAACCCCTTTAAAACCAATAAGAACGAGTATCGACAGAAATTTGTATGAAAAATTTCTTAATTTTCATACAATGTTGCCCTGGTCGCCGGACAAACAGATTTCTCCCTACTGCTTCAGTCGTTGTAGGAATCTGCCGTTATAAGCCCGAGAATAAAAGAATTATGTGGGGATTGCATAACGGGGCGACTTAGAAGATTTGTTGATGCAAATTTACAAGAAGCTGGGAAGATGCAATACAGAAAGACACAACTCGCCTTATCCTTAAGTGGGGCGCTCTTAATTTCGTCAATGCTTGATGTTATCTCACCTGCAATGGCACAGGTGGATATCCCCAATCGCAGTGATCGTCGTCCAAACCTGTCGCTGGATCCGTTTGAGCGCGCGCGTGAGGCAATGAAGAACTTACCCAATACTTCCCAGCCAAGCAGGACAGAACCTGAACCAGAGCCCGTGCGTGAACGTGCACAACCGGAAGAACCGCGATCAAGCATCGCTCCCGCGCCCGTCGTGGAAGCCCCGGCATTAGCACCCACAAAGGCATCTGAGCCCGAAGAGCCCGCTGAAGCTTTTTCCTACGGATTAATGGCCGTAGCCGATTATTTCAGCTTGGCCAGTGGTGGCTTAAACCAGGCTGCAGACCCGAATGAAGCGGTGAAGAGCGGTAGCGCATTACTCCTCGACATTAGCGGAGAAATTGATACCGAGGCAGCCGGTTACTGGAAGAATGGACTTTTTTCCGCCCAATTCGTCGTATACGGAACAGTCAGCGCAACTAGCCCAGGCGATATCGTGGGGGATTTCCATGGTTTGAGCGGCAATGACGCAGGACCAGACCCCTTGTACAAAATTTACGAAGGCTGGTACCAGCATTCATTTGATCATGGAAAGGCTTCGATTCGCGTCGGAATTCAGGACTGGAACTCCGAGTTTTATATCTCTGAGTTCGCCAATCTGTATATGAACGGAACACCTGGTATGGGCGGTGTTGTGAATATGGCAGGACCTAGTACTTTCCCCGCCACGTCTTTGGGGTTTCGTTTTCTGAGCGAGCTTACAGAAAATTCCTATTATCAGATCTCCGTTTTCGACGCGACACCGGATGAAGGTGGTATTGTTGCCGTCAATCTCAGCAATGACGATGGTTTTTTCAGCTCTATGGAACTTGGCATGAGCAATGCCGAGCCAGGGGAAGAGGGCTATTACCGCATTGGCGGAGGTATGTGGTTTTTGCGCACACTGATTTCTGGCTATGTCGGTACATCTGAAGAGGATGAACTTATTCCCCCATCCGGTGACCCGGTTGCTGTGAATACGGGCTCATTTGATCCACAGAGTGGGACATATGGTGCCTATGTATTCGGTGAAATGGCCATTGGTGATCGCATTGGTGTGTTCGTCAAGGCCGGCTGGGCCGATCCGCGTTACAATCGTTACAGCCTGTATGGTGCAGCGGGTGTGAATTATTCAGGACTGGTCCCCGGTCGCGTAGACGACGTTCTCGGCATCGCCGTGAACCACACGCAACAGTCAAAACAATTCCTATCCGACAATTGGGACAATGACAACGATGTCCAGTCGAGCTTCACCTACGAAACCAATATTGAGCTAACCTATTCGGCTCAGATTAATGATTGGCTGATGATACAGCCAGATTTTCAGTACATTATGCAACCCGCTATGCAATACGGCATTACCAATGCCGCCGTTGTAGGCATCCGGGTACAAGCGGAATACTGATTACCCTTTAGCTTCCTGCCTCGCAAAACGATATAGAAAACAGATATCTATTGTTTTCGCGCAGGGCCTCAGTTGCACACAGACAGCCATCCTAAAAGTTTCCAGTGGCAGGGAAAATACCCTGTTTTTTCAGCTATATACATTATAATCTGGCTGATATTGCAGGCATTTACGCCAGTTTTAGCAGAAGAACAATTCGAAGACTTCGACCACCTTGCCACGGGATTTGATCTCGTCGGACGCCATTTACAGATCAGTTGCGAGTCCTGCCACGTCAATCGTATATTTCGCGGCACACCTCGCCTGTGTTCAGGCTGTCACAATGGCCAGATTGCTCAGGCCAAATCACCCAATCATGTACCTACCAAACAGGAATGTGACAGCTGCCATCAGCCTACTGGGTTTTATGCCTCGGCACGTATGGACCACACGGGTATCGAGACAAACTGCCTGCGCTGTCACAATAGTGTTTTTGCAAGTGGCAAACATGTCTACCACATACCTGTTAGCGAGGACTGCGAGACCTGCCACGGCATTGGCACCAGTTGGGTGCCTGCGCTCTTTGATCATGTCGGTATTTACAACAATTGCCAGCAGTGCCATGACAACCTGCATACCCGCGGCAAACACCCGCAACACATCACCAGCACCACGGCGTGTGAGGCTTGCCACAACCGCACAGGCTGGCTGCCTGTGATGAATGTCGATCATCAGGAAGTCATAGGGCAGTGTAATAGCTGTCACAATCACGCGATCGCTGAGGGAATGCCACAAAACCATATTCCCACGGTATTGCAATGCAATGCGTGCCACACCGATACCGGAGTCACCTGGCTTATCCAGGCAGGATTCGCAGCTGTCCACGCTGCGCTGACAGGTGACTGCTCAAGCTGCCACAACGGCCAGTACGCAAGCGGAAAATCGATTAACCATTTGCCGACCACACAGGCATGCGAAGCCTGCCACAGCCCCAGCGCGCCAGACTTTGCCACCGTAACGAAAGTTGATCACAACGAAGTCACCGCAACCTGCGCAAAATGTCATACCGGTGCGATTGCACCGGGCAAAAACGATACACATATTGCGTCATCGAATCATTGCAGTAGTTGCCACAGCGTGTTCAGTTTCACTAGTGTGAGCCTGGTCGATCACAACGAAGTTCGAGGTTCCTGCGCCAACTGTCATGACAATTCAACAGCGCTTGGAAAATCGGCAGGACATATAGCAACTACGGAATCCTGCGATATTTGCCATAGCGTTAGTGGATGGTTGCCCACGCAATTCAATCACAGCACCATCGGTAATACAGCCTGTCTTTCCTGTCATGACGGCACCAGCGCCCGCGGCAAAGGTGTATTACATGTCAGCAGCAGTGATGATTGCCAGATCTGCCATCGTGCCGGCGGTAACTGGAGTGTATTCGCACTTGATCATAACAATCTGTTTGGCACCTGCAGCAGTTGCCACAATAATGTCAGTGCACGAGGTAAGCATGCGACACATATTCCGACAACAAATGAGTGCAACGATTGTCACAACAGCACCAGCAGTTGGTTAGTCATTACCTTCAATCACCAGGGTATCGTCAACGGCTGTGATACCTGCCATAACAATGTCAGCCTGGCAGGCAAACCTATTGGCCACATCTCGTCAACCAACCGTTGTGAGGCGTGCCATGCCACGAATGTCTGGAACCCGGTTTCCACTGTTCAGCACACCGAGATTTTAGGTAATTGCCAGACTTGTCATAACAATGTGATAACCTCCGGAAAATCAGTCAACCATATTTCCAGTACTGATAATTGCGGCAATTGCCACCAAAATCCGGGAAGCTGGTTAATCGGCCTTAAAGTTGATCACGGGGAAGTGAGAGGCACATGTGCCGGTTGCCATCCCAACAAACCGATCACTCATATTGCCACCACCAATCGTTGCGGTAATTGTCACACTTCATTTGGCTGGGTTCCCGCCCTCGCTGTTGACCACAACGAGGTACTGGGTAGCTGCGAAACCTGTCACAGCCCACCCGGCAGCCATGTCAGCGTCGGTGTCGTAAATAATTGTCAGAACTGCCACTCGACCGCAAGCTGGCGCAATCCGTCCAGTCGCCTACCTTAACCACACGACTAAGCCATAGGCGCTCAATTAGGCTAAAATAGCGCAAACGTAAATTAAGAGGTGTTATGTGGAACGTTTTACCATGTCACTGGAAGATGATCTCGCGGCACAGTTCGATGAGTTCATCAAAGAGAAGGGGTACTCCAACCGTTCCGAGGCCATGCGCGATCTCATCAGAACACGTATTGAAAAAGAACGTCTGAACTCAGATACGCAGGGCGCGTGTGTTGCGACCTTGAGTTATGTTTACAATCATCACGAAAGTGAGCTGGCCAGTCGTCTGACATCAGCACATCATGACCATCACGATTTAACTATGTCCACCACACATGTACATCTCGATCATGACAACTGTCTTGAAATGGTTATTTTGCGCGGCAAAATTAGTGATGTGCAGCAATTCTCCGATTCAGTTATGGCGGTGCGCGGTGTTCGACATGGGAGTTTACATATGGTCCCGGTGACAATCACTGAGGTATCACATCACGAACACGGACATTCACATACCCATAGCTCGCCAACTACCTGAACTTTGCCAGGCATATAGCAACTGATAAATACATTGAATATACTGGCGTCATATCAGCCAAGACGTTTACGCCATGGATATAGACAAAAAGTCCGGCCTGGTTTTCCAGGCGCGTTATGTACAGTCTCCCAATTGCGATGACAGGCCGCTGGATACCGCAGTCGATCTACTCGTCATACACAACATCAGCCTGCCTCCCTATCAGTTCGGTGGCCCGGAAATCGAACAATTTTTTACTAACTCCCTGGACCATGCCCAACACCCTTTCTTTGAAGAGATCCGTGAGATGCGCGTGTCTTCACATTTTTTTATCCGTCGTGATGGCGAGATCGTGCAGTTTGTACCCACTTGCAAACGCGCATGGCACGCGGGTGTCTCGCAGTTTTGCGGCAGAGAGCGTTGCAACGACTTCTCACTTGGCATCGAGCTTGAGGGCAGCGATTTTGTGGAATTTGAGGACGCCCAGTATTTGTCGCTCACCCGCCTGAGTCGTCTGCTTATGATGGCTTATCCGGGGATAAAACCGGAAAACATTGTTGGACACAGCGATATCGCCCCACAACGAAAAACTGACCCAGGCCCATACTTCAACTGGGAACGACTGCGTAATGGACTTGGCTAATGTGTGTTCCTTTACGCCGCTTGATGTATGATAGAGCGCACTCATATCGAAATATCAGGACTCTTGAATGACCCTGCTCGCAATTATCGCCGCCCTTTTTGGTGAACGTTTCATTGGTTCAGTACAGGAATTCCGCCAGTTTCAGTGGCTGGCTGATGCAGGTGAGTGGATACGCCGACAGTCATCTGGACTGGATAGCTGGATTGGCGCAATACTGATTCTGCTCCTCGCAGGCACCATTGTTGAGCTGGCGTACCTGTGGCTGTCAAAAGGATTCATAATACTCGGCTTCGTGGCAGCCACCGCTGTGCTTTTGTTCTGCATAGGTCCGCGCTCGTTTTATGACCAGATCAAGTCCTTCTGTGATGCTTACAGCAACGGAAACGAAGACAGCGCGTATTGGTATCTCAGCAATCTCAAAGATTCAGCGCTGACGGATGAAGATGAAAGATATTTGGCCAAGGCGGCGCTTGAGGCCGCGTTCGTTGCAGTTAACAATCGCCTGCTCGGGGTGATTTTCTGGTTTGTGATACTTGGCCCATTTGGCGCGGTAATCTATCGCATCAGCGGCGACTTTCACAGACTCGAAGAAGAAGGTGATCAACGCTCTCAACTCTATGCGGCATTTGATCGCATACATTACCTGCTCAATTGGCCGAGCTCACGACTTGTATCCATAAGCTACGCAGCAATGGGCAGTTTCGTCGAAGGTATGTCTCACTTAAAACGTAGTGCCTCACCTACAAGCAACTGGCCGGACCCCAATGAGCAATTGCTTGTGAGCAGCGGTCTCGGCGCTCTGGACCTGAAGCAGGAGCAAGCCACCGAGATCGGCTGCGATCAAATATTTAGCGGATTAGCCCTGTTGAGAAGATCCGTTGCCTTCTGGGTGGGGGTAATTGCATTATTGACTTTGGCTGGTTGGCTGGGTTGATCCAATGCAACACCCCATGACGGGTAGATGCCAACCACATACAGTAAATAAATAGTAGTTCGCTCAAAATCGTTGCCCACAGAGGCAAAGCCATTGCCAGTATTGCGCCTATCATTATTAATTTATAACTAAAATAAACAATGGTTAGATTGCGCAATTGCATAAGCGTTTTGCTGCTTACCGTCACCGACTCAGGCAGCAGCTCCAGACTATCTCCCAGTATGCCCACGTCGCTCACTTCATACACTTTGTTTCGTTGAAGTGCTCTTACACAAAACTTGAGCAATCCTTCGCTGAGTAAAACAGACTCGCGTGAACTGACGACCGCACTGAAACGACGATTGTCTTCATGCGCTAATATTTGAGACTTATCACTTTGGGACAAATCTGCTTTAACCGAATCAAACCCCATGCGATAAGCAAGCTTTCCAGAGGAAATTTCATTATCTTCCGTCAGCAAAATCAAGCGTTCGACATTCAATGCGTGCAGCCCGTCCACGGAAAGCGCAATATCATTTTGCAACGGATCAACAACATTAAACATACCAATGATGTTGTGCTTATTAGCGAGAAACAAAACATCAACGCCATCTTGTTGCCAGCGTTCGAGTCGGTCGTTAATGGTTTGCGTTACCAGACCATTTTCCTTCATCAGTCGAAAGGTACCGAATAAGTATTGCTCTCCACCTAACACACCAGCGAAGCCCTGCTCACCATACTGTTTCAGATCCTCAACTGCTTGACGCGACAACTGCTCATTTCTAGCTCTCTGAACAACCGCTCTAAAATAATCGTGTGCATTTCTTGGCACCAGGCTACGTGCAGTTTGCAATAGAGACTTAACAGATTCACCACTAAGTGAAATCACTTCCTCAACGTGAGCAGCACCCTGTGTAATCACGCCCTGCTTGTCAAAATATAACTTCCTAAGATTTGCCAGACGGGAAAAATGCACGCCTTGCTTTACTAATACGCCACGTTCGGCCAGATAGATCAGCGTTAACAGCGCCCGCCCCTGAATAGTGCTGGTGATTGCAGCTGGACCACTGATTAACAACAAGGCAAGTGCAACAGACACCGAGTATCCTGTATTCAACGCGGGTGAATAAATGGCCCAAAGTAAAGCTAAACCGGCACAAAAACACGCAGCAGAAAAAACGATTGCCACTTTACGGATGCGTTCCAATTCAGGAAAAACAGAATTAACCGATTGATGAAAACCTTGCAAAAAAACTGACCAGCGACTGTCTTGCTGCGAGCTGGTAACACTCACTTGAACTTCGCCCTCTAGTAAACGCCAACCAGCATAAACTTTGTCGCCTTTGCTCAGTCTTCCCGAAATTCTCTCCAGCTTGTTAAAACCTCGAAAGCTGGCGCTGCCCGTTGTGATCTCACCGTCCACCGCCACATACTCTCCAGCTTTTACAAGTAACGTCTGACCTGGCTGAACGTTTGAGGAACACTCACAAACAGTTTTTTCATTGTCTAACAAATAAGCATTCGCAGGGAGTCGCTGACGCAGGGCAAATATACGCGTTCTAATGTAGCGAAAGAATTGACGCTCAAAAAATGCTGCGCTGGAAAACATCGTTACCACCAGCGCCGATTCAAACCACATATGATAAAAATTGGCGATCATGGTCAACAACAAAATCACACTGGCGTGATTCACTTTTCGTTTATGAAATGCGCCTATCACACCATCTTCAAGCAGAGGCCAAATACCTGCAAGTATGGCAATAAAAAACGGTACGATCGCCCATGACTGCCACACAGAGGTCAAACTGTCCAGAACACAACCCATTAGTAACATCAGCGCCGCCACTACGGCACAATAATCCCGCAGGTTTCGCAATCGTTCCTTGACGACTCTGTTCTGCAGACGTGATGCAATATTGTGTTTATCGAGAGCACACACAAAACTGGAAGGGTTAACGCTGCTATCGTGCAAAATGCGCAAGTGCCCGCTGGCAACATCGAGGAAGAAGTTTCGCAAACCCGGCTGATTGCTCATGATCTTTTGGATGACTGCGCGTGTTTTCGCATCGATATCTGCAATGATGTCGAGATCAGCCTGAAATACACCTTGCTCTATCAACACCCTAATACCCTGTCTTTGAACAAATGTTATTAGAGCCGACTCATAATAGGAATCTTTCGCATTTGCAATTAAGGTTGCATCTACAAAATCCACCACAATCGAGTCGTCGCCAAATTCTTGGCGCAACTGTTTTTCAAGATTCGCCGCCTTACGTGGCGTAGTAAGTCCATCAAGTTCCAACACTAATTGCTGCATATTCGGTTTACCATTAATAGAAGTAATCGCTTACATCGCGTTTTTTTGCGAATCCTCTCAAACAATCATCACCAGAATGCAGCAACCATACCCAATCTGGCGCATAATCTGCCTTATCAATTTCCAAATTTTGTATTTCTAGAATTGATAGATATAATGGCGAGTCCCTTTATTTAAGGGACTAAATTCAGGATTCGCATATGTCATCACACAAGACATTAAACGCAGTGGCGCTAGGTGTGCTTTTAGCACTGGCAAATGGCTGCGCAACCAGCATCAAGGAAATCAAGGCGTCTCCAGAGAAGGAAGATGTCGTGCGCCTTCAGGCCATGCCTACCAATGAGGCCATAATGGAGGCGGAAACCTATATTACCCGTTCACGTGAAAGCGAACTGGATTTCCTTACGCCCCAACATTTCGATCTCGCCACCCAGGCAATCACTGAAGCCAAGGATATGTTAGCGCAGAACCAGCCACGGCAGCATGTCGTACAAAAGGTTGCTGTCGCAGAAGCCATGTTAAAAAACGGCGAGCGTGTTGCGCGTCAAATAAAGGCGACGCTTGCGGACGAACTGACGATCAAATCCAATCTGGATGAGCTAAACGCCGGCGAGATATATCGTGGCGAATACGGCAGTCTGATTGCACGGCTAAACAACATAATTCGTCAGGTTGAAGAAGGTAAACGCGCCGAAAAAGAAGAACGCGAGAGTCTTCTCGCCGAGATGAGTAAGCTTGAAAAGAAATCCATCACATATAGTGCATTAAAAGAACCCAAAGAGATATTAAAGCGCGTTAAATACCGCGGCGGCGCCGAGCTTGCGCCACAGACCTATAACGAGGCGCTTGAGGTATATCGCAAGGCCGAAGAATTTATCAATCTCAATCCTCACATGCGCGCAGCCGTCGAACAATTGTCAGATGAAGCGCTATTTGCCGCCAAAAGGGCTCTATATATAGTGGAAGAGGTCGCATCTCTCTCTCACAAAATCAGTATGTCTATGGAGCAGGTGGTACTTGATGAAGAATATCGGCTTTCGCGTGTCGCGCAGGCTTTGTCCACTCATGACGTGAGAGACAATCCATTAGAGGTTCAATCAGAATTACTGGCGCGTTATGTTGAAGAGCTATCTACACAGCAGAAACGTCAGGAAGACCTGGTAATTGCCTTACGAGATACCTTGATCAAGGTGAGAGATTCATCGACGCCGGAAGCAGTGAATGCCTCCATCCGCAAGTTAAAGAAGGAGAACGGCGAGTTGGTCGCCAAAGATGCGCTTTACTCGGCAAAAGTCTCGCAATTACAAGCAGAATTGGAAGCCAAGGAAAGCCAACTTGCGCTGACAAATAATAGGCTGGAGCGTACCGAAAAGGCATTAACCATGTCCGAAATGGAAAGCCAGGCACTTAGCATGACGGTACAACAGCAAAAACAGCAGGCGGCAGAACTCAACACTCCTCCTCAGGCGGAAACACTCACCAAAGAAAGTGCCAATGAAGAAGATAGTAACTCGCTAGCGGATGCCGATTCTGGTGAAGTCGCGAGTCAGGAAGTGGCCTTCGGAGACGAAGTAAGCGCACCAACTGTAGAAAATACCGTTGAAGAGACAAATGAGGCTCCGCAAGCTATAGTCGAAAACGAAGTGGACGACGAGAGCAAGACAACTGAGCCAAACAATCAAACAAGCCCACTTGCACCTGAACCAGTAGCCAGTGCACCTATAATTGATAAACCCGTCTCCGCTATCATTGCAGAATTAAACGCGGAAGAGCCCACCGCTGTTCAAGCAGACCCGGTTAAGACGTCCACCGAGCAAGCAGCAAAACCTGAAGCACTTGCTGCCGGCAATTAAAGCGACAACGATTGGCCGATCAGCAACCCCGAATTGGACTGGCACTCGGTAGCGGCTCTGCACGGGGCTGGTCACACATCGGTGTCATCCGCGAACTCCAGGACATGGGAATCGAACCGGAGATAGTATGCGGCACTTCGATAGGCTCTCTGGTTGGAGCAGCTCTGGTCAAAGGTGATCTTGACCGCCTCGAACGCTGGGCGCAGCAACTCACCAAATCCAGCCTGATAAAATTTCTCGACCTCTCGCTATTAACCGGTGGCGGTTTCATTGAAGGCAACAAATTATTTGAATTTCTCAGTCAACATCTGGGCGATATCGCCATAGAAGAACTCGAAAAGCCTTTTGCCGCAGTCGCCTGTAATCTCGGCACCGGACAGGAAGTGTGGTTTCAAAAAGGTTCTTTATTTGATGCCGTAAGAGCGTCCTCCGCTCTACCTGGACTGTTTACCCCCGTTCAATATCAAGACACCTGGCTAGTAGATGGGGGCTTAGTGAATCCCGTACCTATCTCAGTGTGTCGCGCACTCGGCGCTGAAAAAATCATAGCTGTAAATCTAAACGGCGACATTGTTGGCAAACACATGCCGCGTAAAAATAATATTCCCAACCTGCCAAGCTCCATCGATCACGACAAGGAAACCGGCATGTTGCAACAGTGGATGAAAAGCCTACGCGACCGGGCAAACCACATGGTCAACAACCACTTCGATGAACACACCGAAGCACCAGGTTTGTTTGATGTTATGGCTGGATCAATAAACATCATGCAAGATCGCATCACGCGCAGCCGCATGGCTGGAGATCCGCCGGATGTCATCATTAGTCCGCGCCTGTCACATCTTGGATTAATGGAATTTGATCGCGTCGATGAAGCCGTTGAAGCTGGACGCAAAGCTGTACGTGCGCAGAAAAGTGTTATCGAGGAATTGGTCAAATCACTATGAGTCAAATAGCAGAACAACGCATTAGCATATCCGGGCCGGCAGGCACGCTTGAGGCTGTTGTCTCTATTCCGGAAGAATATAACCAGTTTCATGCTGTCAGCGTGGTCTGTCATCCGCACCCACTACATGGCGGCACAATGGACAACAAGGTCGCGCACACCCTAGCCAAAGCATTTAATTCGCTAAATGTTCCCGCAATACGTTTTAATTTTCGTGGCGTCGGCAAGAGCACAGGACAGTTTGCCGAGGCAATTGGCGAGACCGAGGATGCGCTTGCCGTCATTCACTACGCTCAATCTCAGTTTCCAGATCACGATATCTGGTTAGGCGGATTTTCTTTTGGGGCATATATCGCATTACGCGTGTCGCAACAAATTGAACTGGCGCAGTTAATTACTGTTTCTCCAGCTGTGAATCTTTACGCATTGGACGACTACCGTTCGCCGACCTGTCCCTGGCTGTTGATTCAGGGTGAGGACGATGAAATTGTGCCGGTCGAAAGCGTTAAAACCTGGGCAGACCAGGTGCAACCACCTCCGCAACTTCATCTAATGCCAGAAACCGGACATTTTTTTCACGGTCGCCTAATCGATCTGCGGGACGCTATTATTCATCACCTGGAACAGACTACTTAGTGGAGCCTCTTATATGACACTGCTTTGCGCTATGAGTGAATTACAGGAAAACACGCCACGCGGATTCAGCCTGGGTGACGATCCCGATACCCAAGATGTGTTTCTGATTAAGCGCGATGGTCAGGTATATGCCTTTAAGAACAGCTGTCCGCATACCGGCGCTACCATGAATTGGTTGCCAGACGCTTTCATGGATATGGAAGGGTTTTATATCCAGTGTTCCATTCATGGCGCCTTGTTTAACGTCGAAGATGGTTTGTGCGTGAGAGGTCCATGCGTCAACCAAAGCCTGACGCCGGCCACCATACGCATCGAAAACCAACAGATTTTTCTTGACTGACAAAACTACAGTCTTCAGGATGAAATAATCTAGCGATAGTGATATTAGGCCCGAACACGGAGAAACAAAATTAACGTAAAAGGATAAGAAATTGTCTCGTGACTACCAACACATCAATCCCTACATCCAGGCCCTGCTAAATGATATCGGACCTGAAAAACTCCACCAGCAATTATCCCCCAAGCATCATGAATCGCCACCACACATCGCTCACCGGCCTAATTGCGACATCGACGGTGTCAATGCACGATGGTGTCAGCTAAATGTCGATGAGCACGCCAAAGCACAGTTGTTAGATGCACAAACTATCGCGCAACTACCGGTATTCGAACACAACATTGAAAACCTTATCGGAACAGTAAAGTTACCTGTAGGACTTGCCGGTCCGCTGCGTGTCAACGGAATGTTTGCGCAAGGTGATTATTATATCCCCCTGGCCACAAGTGAAGCGGCCCTGGTCGCATCATATAGTCGTGGTGCGGTATTAATCAGTAAGGCCGGGGGTTGTTCGTCAATGTTACTCAGCGAGGGAGTTAGCCGCGCACCCGCGTTTGCATTCGCAAACATTATAGAAGCTGGCGAGTTTGTGCGCTGGGCAGTACAACAGGTGGACACGTTTAAATCGATAGCAGAAACCACCAGTAGACACGCAAAACTGAGTGATATGCGTGTAACTGTCGAGGGAAATCATGTTTACCTCGGTTTTGAATATTTAACTGGTGATGCTGCTGGACAAAACATGGTGACGATTGCGACTGACGCAGTGGTACAACATATCGCGCAACACAGCCCGACTAAACCGCAATACTTTTTTGTCGAGGGAAACTTGTCCGGCGACAAAAAGGCCAGCGCCTTGTCTTTCCTGTCGGTACGCGGAAAAAAAGTCAGCGCTGAGGTCACCTTGCCGGAAAAACTCGTGCGTGCGGTTTTACACACCACCCCGAAGCAAATGGTTGACTACTGGCGCATGTCGGCGATCGGTGGTGTATTGAGTGGCACCATCGGTGTACAGGGACATTACGCCAACGGACTCGCTGCTTTATATATTGCCTGTGGCCAGGACGCCGCCTGTGTCTCTGAATCTGCGGTTGGTGTCACACGTATGGAAGTGACCGACAACAATGAACTATATGCATCGGTAACATTGCCCAATCTTATCGTTGGCACGGTTGGCGGTGGAACGAAATTACCCAGCCAGAAGGCCTGTCTGGATATTATGGGTTTAGCGGGACATGGTCACGCACGAGCCTTTGCCGAGGTTTGCGCGAGTCTCGCCTTAGCCGGTGAACTTTCCATCATCGGCGCATTAACGGCGGGACACTTCACCAGCGCCCATCAACGACTCGCACGCGGTGATGCAACAGGGAAAGCGGACGATAAATGAATCGATGGTGGATATATCAACGTGAACGATTTCCGCTACTTGCGCACAGCCTGTTAATCCTGGTTTTTAGCGCCTCCGCTGTCACGTACTCGATAATGATTTCAGAAGGAAGTCGCGAGTTTGCGTGGAGCGCATTGGCACTTTCATTTCTGTCCAGCCTGATTTTTTTTATGTTGCTGCGTATCGCCGATGAGTTTAAGGACTATGAAGACGATCTCGCCTATCGACCCTATCGCCCTGTTCCAAGAGGACTGGTAAGTCTAAAAGAACTGGGTGGCATTGGCATGCTCATTATTGTTGTGCAACTTGCGGCCGCAATCGTGTATCAACAAAAGCTTTTACCTTATTTGATTTTTACCTGGATCTATTTTGCGTTAATGAGCAAAGAGTTTTTTGTGCATGAGTGGTTAAAACGTCATGCACTGGCTTACCTTTTTAGTCATATGTTGATCATGCCCTTGATCGCCTTGTATGCAACCGGCTTCGACTGGATACGCACTGATGCTGTACCGCCCCAGAACATTATCTTTTTTCTTGCACTGAGCTTCGTCAACGGCATCGTGTTAGAGATAGGACGCAAGATACGCGCGCCTGAAAGCGAGGAGACCGGCGTTGAAACCTATTCCTTTTTGTGGGGCGCACACGTCGCGGTTTATGCATGGATTGCGACGATATTGATCGCACTTCTTATCGTCGCGCTTGCGGGTGCCGAACTCGATTATTTGGTGCCGTCATTACTCTTAGGCGGAATGTTGTCAGTCACCTGCATTTCCGCCGGTTTAAAGTTTCTGAAAAATATGACGCCGGAATCGTCAAAAAAGATCGAAAATATGTCTGGCATCTGGATATTGATGTCATACCTGACGATCGGACTCATTCCTTATATTTGGCAACAATAGATGAAGAATAGCTATTTCCTCTTTCCATCGCTGCAGGATGATACTTCGAGATACGGCGGCAAGGCCGCGGCGCTTAACCGTTTGTCACGCTACGGACTACCTATACCTGCCTGGTGCGTGGTCAGCACTCATGCCTTCTTCGATGCGCTATCAGATATTTCCATTGAGGAATTTCAACACCTGAGCGACTGGAAGAATATTGCGACCCAACTCGACAAACTTACACCACCCGCATCATTTGAAGATGAGTTACAGGAAGCACTCGAGCACAGCTTTCCGAACGAATGCCAGTACTTCGCAGTTCGTTCCTCTGCGGCAGATGAAGACGGTAGCCAGCATTCCTTTGCCGGCCAATTGGAAAGCTTTTTATATATTCCACGTTCAGAGCTCGTAACACACATCATAAAAGTATGGCGTTCTGGATTCAGTGAACATTTATTGCGCTATCGACGTGAGCGGGGACTTGAAGGCTCGCCATCACCTCCTGCGGTATTGATTCAACAAATGTTACGGGCAGAAACCGCCGGTGTTGCCTTTGGCGCCGATCCAGTTAGTGGACGCCGTGATGTTTCCGTCATTTCAGCTGTTTATGGGCTGGGTCATATACTGGTGTCGGGTGATGTCGATGCAGACAGCTATCGCATTGACCAGCAGGGCAAGGTGTTAGAACAGACGGTGTGTACCAAAACGCACGCATACCAATTTGATGAACAGACACGCCAGATTGCTCAAACACCGGTTGCAAGTGACCTGAAGAACGTCGCCTGCCTCAGACCACCGCAAATATCAGAGATTCAGACCCTATTAGGGCGCGTAAACGAGATTTTTCAGCGTCCACAAGATATCGAGTGGGCGTATGAGAATGGAAAACTCTTTTTACTCCAGTCTCGTCCAATTACGTCTCTCAGCGCCATGCCAGACCCGGGAGGCGAAACCCGCATCTGGGACAATAGCAATATCGCCGAAAGCTATAACGGCGTAACCACACCGCTAACATTTTCTTTTGCCCGCAGTGCGTATGAGGAAGTTTATCGTCAATTCTGCCGCCTCATGAGCGTACCCGCAAACACCATTAATTCCTGCGGCAATGTGTTTCGCAATATGTTGGGGCTGATACAGGGGCGTATCTATTACAATTTGATCAACTGGTATCGACTACTTTCCCTACTCCCCGGCTTCAAGATGAACCGTCGTTTTATGGAACAAATGATGGGAGTGAAAGAAGGAATACCTGACGAGTTCATCAACATAGAAAAGCCCGGATCAGCGGAGAAATTTTTCGATAGCGTGAGATTTCTGCGCACGCTGCTAATGCTGTTTTTTAATCATCTTAGTTTACCCAAAAAAATCGATGCGTTTTACCAACGCCTTAACCGTGCGCTCGCTCTTAGCAGCGAGGAATTGAAACGACAGCACCTAGACGAATTGGCCAAACACTATCGCGAACTGGAGGCAGCGTTGTTGACGCGTTGGGATGCTCCCTTGATCAACGACTTTTATGCCATGATTTTTTACGGTGCGCTCAAAAGTCTCTCGAGCAAATGGTGTAATGACGAGGGCGGCAATTTACACAATGAACTATTACAGGATCAGGGCGGTATTATTAGTGCCGAGCCTGCACAACGGGTTTGTGAAATGGCGGCGCTGGTACAAGGCCAACAGCAGCTGATTGAAACTCTGGAGGCTGTCACGCCCTACAATATCGAGCAGTCACTTTCCGACTGGCCGGAGTTTTACACGCTTTATTCGGCTTATCTGCGCAAATTTGGTGATCGCTGCGTCGATGAATTAAAACTCGAGAGTGAGACGCTCAATGACAATCCTCTCTCACTCATACGTTCCGTCGTCGCACTCGCTCGACGTGATCCACCGGTTACCCCCAATTCAGAATCGAAAAAAAACAACAATGAACGATGGAAGGATCACATAGGAAACAAGCCGATCAAACGACGCCTGTTTGCCTGGGTTTTACGCAATGCGCGAGCGCGTGTACGAGATCGGGAAAATCTGCGCTTCGAGCGCACCCGCGTATTTGGTCGCGTGAGGAGCCTATTTGTCGAGATCGGTAAGCGACTTTATGCGGAAGGTGTTTTGCTGCATCCACGCGATGTCTTTTATCTCAGCGTCGAAGAAAGTCTGGGGTTCATCGAAGGAACGGCCATTTCCACCCAGTTGGCGGAACTCGCGCAACTGCGGCGCAGAGAGTTTGAACACTATTCTACACAGGCGGTGCCTGCAGATCGTTTTGATACCAAGGGCGCTGTTTATATCGGCAACTCTTTTGTTCCACCACACCAGGCAAGCTTTGATCAACACGCTTCGCAACATGCCGGTACCGGTTGTTGTCCCGGCATTGTTCGCGGCAGGGTCCGCGTCATCACTGATCCACGCAGTCAGACACTTGAGGCAGGCGAAATCCTGGTCGCGGAACGCACCGATCCAGGTTGGATTATGTTGTTCGCCTCTGCCTCCGGTTTATTGGTCGAACGCGGCAGTCTGTTGTCTCACGCAGCTATCGTTGCCAGGGAGATGAGTATTCCGGCGATCGTCGCGATTGAGGATGTAACAAAGTGGTTAAAGAGCGGAGACCTGGTCGAGTTCGACGGCACCACAGGAAAGATCTGGAAGCTAGAGGAAGCAGAACATGTCGAGTGAAATCTCTCAACATGCGGATTTTAGTGAAATACGCTACGCCCAATGTTGGGAGGACGCGGACATTCTGCTTCAGGCCTTACGCATACAGCCGGGAGATACCTGTTTATCTATCGCCTCTGCAGGGGACAACACGCTGGCGATGTTGTCATGTAGCCCAGCCAAGGTAATTGCGTTGGATCTCAGTCACGCGCAACTGGCATGTCTGGAGTTGAGAGTCGCGGCCTATCGCAGTCTACAACACCACGAGCTATTGGAGCTCATCGGCTCCGTAGCGAGCACACAACGACTATCTCTCTATCGTCGGTGTCGCAATGCGCTGCCTACATGGTGTGTTGAGTTCTGGGACACGCGCCCGAATGATATCCAGAATGGTATAGGCACGATCGGAAAATTTGAGCATTATTTCGAGTTGTTCCGCAAGCGTGTGCTGCCGCTCGTACATAGACGCAAACGTATTTCCGAATTGTTAGAGGCCAAGTCGGTTGTGCAGCGAGAACGCTTTTACCAACACACCTGGAATAACTGGCGCTGGCGTCTGCTTTTTAGAATATTTTTTTCCCGTCGGGTGATGGGTAGCAAAGGTCGCGATCCACGCTTTTTTCACTATGTAGAGGGCAGCGTTGCCGAACGCATACTGCAACGCACACGCTATGCGCTTACCCAGCTCGACCCCTCGCAAAACCCCTACTTGCAATGGATACTGCTCGGTCAACACCAGCAAGCCTTGCCGTATGCATTACGAGAAGAGCATTTTGAATCCATACGTAATAATCTCGACAAACTTACGCTACACCCGATGTCGATAGAAGATTATCTGGCAAAGCATCCACAGGAAAGAATCGACTGTTTTAATCTCAGCGATATATTCGAATACATGTCTGAAGAAAACTTTCATCGCCTGCTGGACATTATCATTCAACATTCTAATCCAGAGGCAAGACTGGCTTACTGGAATATGCTGGTTCCACGTTCACGTCCACAGAGCCTCAGCGACAGGTTACACGCGAACGAGACATTGGCCAGCGAGCTATTTTCGCAGGACAAGGCGTTTTTCTATAGCCGCTTTATCGTCGAAGAAGTCTCGCAGCAATGAACATCGGATTAAAAATTGTCTTTTTTCTGCTTTTGCTTGTTGGCTACCTGCTTGTAGTTAAATTGCTTGCCAGACGATTCCAGTGGCACCCAGAGCTGTCGCGTAAAGCCGTACATATCGGCATGGGTTGCGTCACGCTTAGCTTTCCTTTTGTTTTTTCGCAGGCATGGGCGGTGGCCGTGTTAACCGGCATTTCCGCAATCCTGTTATTTCTGATTAAAAAGCTACCTATACTCCAGCGCAATCTCGGTAGCGCACTACACGGAGTGAAACGAGACAGTTATGGTGATTTCTATTTTCCGCTCGCTGTTGCCGCCAGCTTCTATCTGGCCAAGGGCGATACCACGCTCTATATGATACCGATATTGATACTCACCTTTGCCGACGCCATGGCCGCGCTTATCGGCGTCTTTCTTGGAGAGACACGCTTCAAGACTTCTGTCGGCGAAAAAACGGTTGAGGGTTCACTAGCGTTTCTGTTTACTGCCTTTCTATGCAGTTTTTGCTATCTGGTCATTTTTACCGACTTTGATGTCTACACCAGTTTGCTGGCGTCCACACTATTGGGCATTGTTATCATGCTGGTCGAAGCCTTCTCCTGGGACGGAATCGACAATCTATTCGTACCCATAGGCTCATTGTTTCTCATCCGCGAATACCTGCATCTAAGTCACGAGACTCTTACACAACACATTGGCATACTGTTGTTGCTACTCCTCGGATTACTCTGGTGGCGCCGCTGGAGCACCTTGCGTAACGAGGCCATTTTACTGGCCTCAGTATTCGGCTATGTCGTGTGGGCACTGGCGGATTGGCGCTGGTTACTGGTAGCCCTGGTAACAATACTCAGTTATCCGCTATTAACCCCGGCGCGTGAAGATATACAGCAGCGTATACACGGTATGTCGGCCATCATCAGTGTTACTGCCACAGGTACATTCTGGCTTTATTTTTTTCGCATACTGGAATACCCAACGCTTTTTTTTCTTTTTTCCCTCGGATTTGCCACGCATCTTTCCATCATTCTTTTCGTCAGACATTTACGTATAAGGCCTCGACTACACCGGGGTATATTAGCCATCATTTGCGCAACCAAGAGCGGGATACTTATTATGGGATTGTATCTGGTACTGGACTGGCAAAAAGATACAGCCTCGCTGTTTTATACTTTGATTAGCTTTCCGTTAATTTTTCTTGCGACATGGATGTTTTCTATGGATCAGACAAATATCGATGAGGCACCAGCCGACAAGGACCGTTGGCTGAGACAATCTACGATAGTCGGATTGGCCACGATAGTCGGTATAACACCCTTGGTACTGTTTTAAAATGAACGATGAATTAAGTATCCGCGAACTTTCTCACTCGGACCTCGAGCACTATAGGTTTGCCTATGGGCTATCGGGGATATCAAAAACTCAAATCGAATCAGATAAACCCCAACTCACACTGGGCATATTTAACGCCGCCCAGGAAATAGAGGCCCACGCCTCGGCATGGTGGACTAACACACCAAAATTGAATAGCCAATCCAGCGGACTCATCGGCCATTATGCCGCGGCAAGTGCCACAGCGGCCCATCTACTCATACACCATATGGAGAAAGTGCTACAGCAACAGCAGTGCGCCTATTGTATTGCTCCGATGAACGGAAACACCTGGAGGAGCTATCGTTTCACTACAGAACTCGGTGACCATGCACCTTTTTTTCTCGAACCCTATACACCGCCTGCCTGGGCTGAGCAATTTCAGACTGCAAACTATTCAGCCCTGGCCCATTACACTTCCTCTCTCGCTGAGGATATGAGCATTCGCGATGAACGGATTCCAAAAATACGCCAACGCTTGCAGCCACTCAAAATCCATTTTCGACCTATTCAGCTGGAAAATTTTCAACATGATTTACAACACATCTACAACTTATCAGTCGCGTCGTTCAAACACAATTTTCTATACACCGACATCGATTTCGAGTCTTTCAGTCAACTCTATATTCCGGTACGTCAATACATAAAACCCGAATTGACCTTGTTAGCATTTGATGGCGATATTCTGGTAGGATTTATTTTCGCGATACCTGACTATTTACAGCAAGGCAAACACGATACCTTTATTATTAAGACCGTCGCTATTTCACCGCTGCGTAAATACGCTGGCCTTGGGGCGCTTCTCGTCGATCAACTTGTCGATAAGGCGCAACAACTAGGTTACCGCCACGCCATACACGCCCTGATGCACGACAGCAATAAGTCTCTGGTACTCAGTCACCGATATGGGAGACCAATACGCGGATATACCTTGTTCGTAAAACATCTGCAGACGAACACAGGTATCGCGCAATGAATGTCGCTGAAATACTCCTGCAACAAACGAAAACGCGAGCGAATGAAGCGGTTCTTATCAGTTATCAGGGAAAGCAGACACGGTTGACATACGCTGAGCTCGATCATCAGAGCGCTTGCGTAGCCAGCCTGCTCCAGCAGCAAGGTATCAAGGCGGGTGACGCGGTATTGATCTTTGTGCCCGTTTCCATCCCTCTCTATGTATCGCTTATTGCCTGTTTTAGACTTGGGGCGATTGCCATGTTCATTGATCCGGGCATGGGTAAAACGTATATCGATAATTGTTGCCGCATATTCCCACCCAAGGCATTTATTGGCAGCGCCAAGGCACATTTACTACGCATTACCACGCGTTCATTACGAAATATTCCCGTTAAATTGCACACAGACCATTGGATACCGTTTTCCATATCATTTACACGCGCGCGTATGTTTAATCCCCTGGCTCACATTGCAGCTGGTGGAAGCGAACCCGCGTTGCTAACCTTCACCAGCGGTAGCACAGGCCGGCCTAAAGCTGCAATGCGTACACACGATTTTCTACTAGCACAGCATCACGAAGTCGTTAAAACCCTGAACGCCAACATCGGCGAACGCGATCTCACTACCTTTCCCATATTTGTTTTGAGCAATATGGCGGCAGGAGTATGCTCTTTGATTCCCGATGGCGATCTGCGCAAACCCGGAGAAATCGACCCGGCGCCTATCTCCGAAATTTTGCAGTCAGAGAAACCACAACGCCTATGCGCCCCTCCCGCCTTGCTGGAGAGAATTGCGAATTACTTTGTTCTGGAAAACAGGACATTGACGGCCAAGACGCATATTTTTACCGGCGGCGCGCCCGTGTTTCCACACCTGATTAAAAAATTGGCAGACATCAATCCACAAGGACTCATCACTACCGTCTATGGGTCTACCGAAGCAGAACCGATTGCACATCAATTGTGGCAGGAAGTTGAGGAGAACGATCTGCACCACATGCTAAATGGCGAGGGACTACTGGTTGGAAAACCTGTCTCTAATATCAAGTTGCGTATTGTTGATTTTGAGTGGGTTAAACAACAATCACACAGTGATTTGGCGACACTTGATCGTCATAGCTGTAGTCAAGGACAAGCGGGAGAAATTCTGGTAACAGGATCACACGTATTAAAGAGTTATTATCTCGGCAAAGGCGATGGTGAAACAAAACGCGATATAAGCGGCGAAATCTGGCATCGAACCGAGGATGCTGGATATTTAGATAAAGATGGGCGTTTGTGGTTACTAGGTCGTGCCTCAGCGCGAATAGAGGATGAGGCCGGTGTGCTATACCCATTTGCCGTCGAGTGTGCCGCACTCATGGTAGACGGTGTGAACCGGGCTGCGCTTATGCAACATCATGGAGAACGAGTGCTGATTTGCGAGACGAATAACAAGACATCCCAAGACTTGTCAGAAGTTCTGCATCAACAACTGAGTTGGGCTCAACTGTCACGCATACTGTTCATTAAAAGAATGCCTGTCGATCCACGTCATAACTCAAAAATACTGTACCCCGAACTTCGATACTGGTTAGACAAAGAAAATCCTGCTTAATACGTTTGACATCGCATGAGGTTTCTATGAACACTACCGAGAACAGTTTAGGTCAAAAAGATAGTGACGCATGACGAACTGGTGATACGAAGATCATGAACACCAAAAAGGACAAAACGCAGGCATTTAAGCTGGGTCGAGGCGTCAGTAACAATGCTGATGGTCGTTTTGAACAACTACAACATATTCCCGCTGTACCGCAATGGCCTGGCGATCTGCACGAAACCGATAATAAAACGACGATCACCTTTGAAAAAGCAAAACGCATTATCAGCTATAATCAGTCTCCTGATGTACCTTTCGATCGCTCTATAAATCCCTATCACGGCTGCGAACATGGCTGCGTCTATTGTTTTGCGCGACCTTCACACGCCTATCACGGCCTTTCTCCCGGACTGGATTTTGAGCGAAAATTGTTTGCCAAGCAAAATGCGGCAGAGTTATTAAGAGATGAGTTGAATGCGAAGAATTATCGCCCTGCGACGATAGCCATAGGTGTGAACACCGACGCCTATCAACCGATAGAGCGCAAGCTCGGCATCACTCGCCGCATACTAGAGGTTTTGGAAGAATCAAGACATCCGCTGGCCATCGTAAGTAAATCAGCACTTATCCAACGCGATATCGATATATTGAGCTCTCTCGCACGACAAGGCCTGGTACATGTGTATATATCACTGACCTCATTGGATAATAGCTTATCGCGTCACATGGAACCCCGAGCCAGTAGTCCTAAACGTCGACTGGAAACTATAGCAGCATTACATGAAAACGGCATACCAGTTGGGGTTATGCTTGCACCAATGATACCTGCAATTAATACAGATGAACTGGAGGCTATGCTACAGGCGGCTAAAAATGCAGGAGCCGAACAGGCTAGTTATGTGTTATTGCGCTTACCCAGGGAGTTAAAGGATATATTCACACACTGGCTTGCTGAAAATTTTCCGCTACGACAGGAGCGCGTGCTGCAATACATCCGCGAAATGCGTGAGGGGAAACTATACAACAACGCATTTGGCACGCGCATGAGTGGCAGCGGCCCCTATGCAGAGATGCTTGCTCAACGATTTCGATTGCAGTGTAAAAAATTGGGATTGAATGAGAGAACAGAAGAGTTACGTACCGATATTTTTCGAAAATCCGCATCGCCGCAGATGTCGTTATTCTAATTCGTTCCGCTTTTACCGATTCTGCTCGAAAGCCATATTCCGCTACGATTTATGGTCAGCTTTTCCATGAGCTCATTGAACGGATATGGTCGGCACAAGAGAAAACCTTGAACAAAATCGATTTCCTTGCGCAGGATAAAACGGTATTGCTCTTCAGTTTCCACGCCTTCGGCAACCGTTTTCAACTGCAAACTCTTTGAGAGAGTTGCGATGGCTTCGAGTATCGCCACATCTTCCGCGCAAGAGGACAATTCGCTAATAAACGTTTTGTCTATCTTGAGCGTCTCGACGGGAATACGCTTTAAGTAATTCAAAGATGAATAGCCCACGCCAAAGTCGTCAATCGCCACAGAGATACCAAATTCTCTCAACTTCAACAAGGATTGAACGACCTGTGAAATATCGTTCACCAAAAGAGATTCGGTCATCTCAAAGACCAGCTTCTTACCCGACACGCCGGATTGCAAAAGTATGCTATGCACAGACTCAACAAATTCTGCCTGCATAAACTGTTTGGGTGAAATATTAACGTTCACGCGTATATCGTCACACCCCATGCGCTCGAGACGGCGTATCGTCGCGCATGCTTCCTGAATAACCCATTTACCAACTTCTACGATTACACCGCTTTCCTCAAGCGTGGAAATGAATTGCAGCGGACTAACCAAACCTAACTGTGGACTTTCCCAACGGATCAGACACTCTAGTGCGTCAACCTTGCCGCTACGTGTCTCAAGTATGGGTTGATAGTGGAGTACAAATTCTTTGTTTGGCAAGGCCAGATGCAGCTTTTGCTCGACTTCGGCCTTGGCATCAGCGACAGAACGCATGCGATGCGAAAAGACCTGATACATATTACGCCCACCCTTTTTCACAGCATACATCGCGGCGTCCGCATTCTTAATAACCTCATCAATGGAGATGTCGCCATCCTCAAACGGATAAAAAGTAATACCGATACTCGAGGTGACAAACAAGGTTTTGCCTTTGATAACCATAGGGCGTGCAAGCGCATCGAGAATTCTTTCAGCAACTACATTCGCCTGGTCCACATGCAAAATATTTTCAAGAATTACAACGAATTCGTCTCCACCGATACGCGAGACGGTATCACTATCACGCACAGCTGTGGTCAAACGTTTGGCCACTTGCACCAACAAGGTGTCTCCCACTGCATGCCCGAGGCTGTCGTTAATCGGTTTAAATCGATCGAGGTCGATAAACAGAACGGCGATAAGTGTTTCTTCTCTTGTCGCGCGACGCATTGCATGATCCAGTCGGTCCTGTAACAGTAGCCGATTAGGCAAGCCCGTTAACGCATCATGCAGCGCTCGCTGTTCTATCTCTTTCTTGTTTGTCTCTAACGAAGTGTAGTTTTCAACAATAATCGTGTCGGCGCGTTTGACCACTGTAAACAACGCCAAAAACAGCAGTGAAAACATCAGCACCACAATACCGTATATCGAATACACAGTGTTCTGGATGGTGCCGTATAAAGGGGTAACATCAGAGTACAACTCGAACACGCCGTCAATGCTGCCGGTGTCCAAATTTAGTATGGGTATGTAACTGGCGATGAGATTGCGATTACGAATGGTGCCATCAATAGCCGGCATCCCTTCCTTGTATTCCAGTTCCGTCGCATGACCACCTGCCATAGCGGTCAAGAAATCGGGGTTTTTCGATTTATCTATACCGATCTGGGCTGCATCGGTTGAGAAAATTGTCAGTCCCTTGATGGTATAGATCTTCACCTTCACCACATCCAGCCCTATGGTGTCAGTACGGATATCCCGTTTTAACTGCTGCGTGACCGGATGGTTGCGTATATCTTCAAATTCCAGTACTTCCAGCTCGTGGACAAAGTTCGAGTAATACGGCCACAAGGTATTTGCAAATACCTGGGCAAGGGCAGCGTTTTTACTTTCCCCAAGATAAATGAGGTTTTCCTGCGCAATATTCTTGTACAGGTAACCCAATATAGTCGCTACTACCACCATGCTTACCAGACTGGCTATCGTAAAGTAGCGTACGAGCTTGAACACTAATTCCCACCAAAGCGACTGTTACAACTATGTCTAGATCGACTTCTTAAGGATTTCCTTTACCTCAGGGGGGCTGTTACAGACTTTTATTTTGGTTTGCACTAGAATATTCGGCTTTATTTTAGAAAAGACTAATATGCGCTCCCGTGACATAGACAAAATCTACTCACAAGCCCTGGGCAAAATCGTCGATTTTCGCTTTGACGAGCAGGTAGCCAAGGTCTTTCCGGACATGATAAATCGCTCTGTCCCGGGGTATGCCTCGATTATCCAGATGATCGGGACGTTAGCAGATCAATATGCCCAGTCCGACAGTAATTGTTATGACCTCGGTTGCTCGCTTGGGGCAGCCAGTCTATCCATCCGGCACCACTTGAAAGCGCCTAATTGCCGCATTATTTCCGTGGACAATTCGCAGCCCATGTTAGATAGATTTCAGTCATTGCTCGAGGAAGACTCGGCTGATACACCAGTTGAACTGATGTGTGCAGACGTACGTGATGTCGATATCCACAAGGCCTCTCTTGTGGTTCTAAATTTCACCTTGCAGTTCGTGCCCCTGGCCGACCGCCAGCGCTTAATCAACAAAATCTTCGCTGGCATGCTTCCCGGGGGCATACTTGTGCTATCCGAGAAAATTAGCTTTGACGATCCCAATAAGCAGCAAATGTTGACCGATCTTCACCACGCCTTCAAACGCTCACAGGGATATAGCGATCTGGAAATCAGTCAGAAACGCACAGCGTTGGAAAATGTGCTTATACCAGAAACCCTCGACGCGCATATCTCTCGACTTACTCAAGCCGGTTTTCAGCAATCACATATGTGGTTTCAGTGTTTTAATTTCATGTCACTGGTGGCGGTGCGGTGATCGACTTTGGCGCGTTCTATCAGGTACTGGCGCAGGACGCCAAACTCGCAAAGTTTAGCGATACCTTCCGCCTAAACATAGAACAGGTATGTCAGCGCAAAGACGGCAATCTACCTGGATGGTTGACGATTTTGGACGCACTTCCTCCACTCAGTCCACATCATATCGAGTTGAATCAAGCTGTCATCGAAATAGGTTCAGAAAAGCAACTTAACCAGTACGACCAGCAGCGTTTGGAGAAACAACTGCGCGCACTTATGCCTTGGCGCAAGGGGCCATTTTCAATATTTGGCATCCACATTGATACCGAGTGGCGCTCCGACTGGAAATGGGATCGGGTTGCGCCACACCTGTCTTCACTTGAAGGCAGGCGTGTACTCGACGTTGGCGCCGGTAGCGGTTATCACTGCTGGCGTATGTATGGTGCGGGTGCTTCTCTGGTGGTAGGTATAGATCCGTGGTGGCTGTATATCATGCAATTCGAGGCCATCAAGCATTTCATTGGCGAGGTATCGGTATTCAACCTGCCTCTGGGCATACAGGATCTCCCGGTAAATATGCAGGCCTTCGATACCGTGTTTTCCATGGGCGTGCTGTATCACCGCAAGTCACCAATAGAACATCTGCAACAACTCGCCCAGTGCCTGCGCCCAGGTGGAGAACTCCTGCTGGAAACACTGGTTATTGAAGGCGGAGCCGGTGAAGTGCTCGTCCCCGACGACCGCTACGCCAAGATGAAAAACGTCTGGTTCATACCCAGCACAGTTGAACTCGAACGCTGGCTCAAGCGCTGTGGTTTTACTGATATCCGCCTGGTGGATCTCAATCAGACCACGCTTGAGGAACAACGACCAACTAACTGGATGACAGGCGAATCCCTGCCAGACTTTCTAAACCAGACTGATCAAAATTTAACCATCGAAGGCTATCCGGCCCCAAAAAGAGCTGTTTTTCTCGCTACACGCCCCTAAAAACGGCAATTATTCACTTTTCTGAGGCTATTCGGCGCGGTGCTTGCTTTAAAAGCGCTTACCTCTTGAATCCTCAGGCTAAAACAGGTGAACAGCGTGAAGACAGCAGAAACGGTTCAGGACCACATCGAAGAAGGCCTGAAAGCACACCAGGCAGGCCAGCTGCAGGACGCAGAAAAACATTACCACAAGGCGCTGGAAAGCGACCCAAACAATGCCGACGCCTACCATTTACTGGGCATGCTGGCCTACGATATTCGTAACTACGATGTCGCCAGGGAACTTGTGCTCCATGCCGTCGACCTCAACGATAGCGTTCCCCTGTTTTATAACAATCTTGGCAATATCTTCGCGCAGCTCAATGAGCTTGAAGCCGCCCACGACTGTTTTAACAAGGCCATAAGTCTTGATCCGGGCTACCCCGACGCTCACTACAATCTCGCAAATATACTGCTGCAGCTCGAAGAGGAAGAACAGGCGATCAGCGAATACAAACGCGCTATAGAACTGGACAACAACTTTACCCAGGCGCACATCAATCTTGGTGGCGTCTACCTGGACCAGGGGAATTTGCATAACGCATTGGTGCTTTTCGGTAAGGCGGTGGAACTGGAACCTCAAAATCCGCGCGCACGCCGCGAACTTTCAAACACTCTCATCGCTCACGCACTACAGGATCAGGACAAAGGGGATATTACGGCTGCGATCGAATGGCTCGATCGTGCATGTAAAGCAGACAGTCGTAATAGTGAGGCCTTCCAGCACCTGGCGCAATTACACTACCAAAACGGACACATCAGCCGAGCAAAACAGGCTTATCTGGAAGGTCTGCAGGACAATCCACTCAATGCAGACATGTATTACAACCTGGGCGTCCTTGCAAGACAGGAGAACAATCCAAGCGAAGCGGTAGGAAGGTTTCAGCAGGCCATCACCGTTGATAAGCAGCATTCTGGTGCACACTACAATCTGGCCAATACCTACAAGGAATTGGGGCAATGGGATGAGGCCTTAAAGCACTACGATTTAGCCATCGAGGCAGATAAAGATTACTGGCCATCCTATGTCAACAAGGCCATCGTCCAACAAGGATTAGGTGAATTCGAACAGTCTCTGGCGACTCTTCAAACCGCCGACGCATTACACCCTAATGATTTTCAGATACACAACAACATGGGCATGACCTTGCAAAGCCTGCGTCGTGCCGACGAGGCCATAGCACATTATGATCAAGCCATCGCACTAGAACCTGCAAACCCGGAACCCTACTGGAATAAGTCACTGGCCTTATTACTCAAGGGAGACTATACGCAAGGCTGGCAGTTATACGAAAAGCGCTGGGAGCTAAAAAACCAAAAGCTCGGCACCAAACCCTCTTTTGCACAAGCACAATGGCGAGGTGAAAGTCTAAAGGGAAAAACCATTTTATTGACTTCGGAACAGGGCCTGGGTGACTCAATTCAATTTATTCGTTACGCCCAACCCCTGTCCGAACTTGGCGCCAAAGTCATCGTGCAATGCCCTAATTCACTTATCTCACTTTTTAAGACTGTGCCTGGGATCACTACTGTCCATGGGCCCGACGATACGCTGCCGACATTTGATACCTACTCTCCGCTGATGTCCGTACCAAAAAATATTGGCACAACCTTAAAGACAATTCCTCAAAGCGTCCCCTATTGCGAAATCGATTCGGCAAAAATAGAGGACTGGAGTGATCGTCTGCGTACGGTCACAGGTTTTCGGGTTGGAATTGCCTGGGCGGGAAACCCAAGACGCCATGACGTGGATAATAACCTCATTGACTCCCGTCGCAGTTGTTCACTAAAAGATTTCAAGACCCTCTCAACCGTCCCTGGTGTAACCTTAATCAGTCTACAGAAGGGCGAAGCCTCTATGCAGACCATTGTCGACAACGGCGGCGTGAATATTGTGGATGAAACAAACGCACTAAATGATTTCAGCGATACTGGCGCATTGATCGAAAATCTCGACCTTGTAATCAGCGTGGACACATCCGTTGTTCACCTCGCCGGTGCTCTCAATAAACCGGTGTGGGTCTTGTCACGATTCGATGGTTGCTGGCGCTGGCTATTGGAGCGCGACGATAGTCCGTGGTATCCGTCACTGCGTCTTTTTCGCCAAACCACACCTGGCGATTGGCAAAGCTTAATGACTGAAGTAGGTCACGCGCTGTCTCAATATATCAAGCAAACTCGCTAACCATACTCAATCACTTAATAACCGACGATATTGGCGTTCGCATCTACTTGCCTGACAATTTCAATCAATCTGTCATAGCTAACTCGGTCAATTCGAAATTCAACATTCAAAAGACTGGGCTTGGTACGCATAAAAAAGACATCGACAACCGCAGCATCATTCATTAAACGCGTGATAATTTGATCACGCTGTTGCGCGTCGACCTGCTCTTTTAACCAAATAATAGCTGTTCCATACCGTATACGAACGGCTTCGCGCGCCACGTCCAGGGCGCGTCCTTCAAACTGGATTTCATTAAATGTTATGGCTTGCATAAAGACTCCCTCTCATTTTTTCGACGCGGTTTCTGCGCTCTCTGTTATAGCCAGAATACGCTTTGGGCCGAAATTGAGAAGTGAGTCAGTTCACAGGAGGTTCTGATTCAGTCATCAGTAGATGAAAGCCAGGCAACAAGATAAAACAAGCGCAAGCCCTCAGAAGATCGAGCAGGTCCAACGACTTTCGCCGCGTACCAGTGCTTGGTCGGGTCTGCATTGTTTAAGGCTTCGTGTTCGGATTCCTGTATTTGGACACAGTTTTCCGGGTAGCGATCACGTTTACGCTTGGGCGCGTAAATGATAGCGAAAACTTCATTCACCACCCCCGTCTCTACATCACGACAATACCCGTTTACCATGGCTGTCCTCGTTTACGATTACCTATAACTGCTCAGCACAGTAATCATAACGTAAATACAACACAATGAAAAAAGGCGGCCAAAGCCGCCTCTCTTAGAGCATCATTCGGTTAGCTGGTGAAACTAGTCCAACTTAGCGGTACCGTCACCTGTCTCACTTTGCTCGGCCGGTGCAGCATTTTCACCTGACTCCTGAGCAATCAGTTGAACACATTCCTCAACATATGCGCGAATTTCTGATGCGTCGACCAGTCCGACATCTCGCGCTTCTTCAGCGCAATACGCTGCTGGTGATTCCCCTTCACCTATCGCGAAAGCCATGGACGGCATAAAGAAACCGACCAATATAACCATCAATAAACGTTTGCTCATCCCGTCGTCTCCTAACTATGCTATATGGATTGCAGCACCGCGGCACATAAGTCCGCTTATTATGTATAGCGCCCGCATCCCTCGCAGGTACAACGAATTAATCTGATGATAACCATTGAAAATATTACTCAAATTTACCCAAAAAGCGGCAAGGAATAATTCGGTCGCCAATCACATTGGCGCGTTCGCAAACGGAAAAAACGGCGGGATGTGACTTGAGAAACCTGAAGCGTTGGAAACTGTTGTGTTACTTCAGCGACTGGCCAGACAACTTGCAGAGAAATGCGAAGGTTTAACATAGATAAGATGCAACGGGAGGCGGCAGAGAGGACACTCAACCACCTCACGCGTTACGACTTGTCATCGACTAAATACCGGCTAAATAGGAATCGAAATCGTCTCGAAGCAAGTCTTCTAAAGCCTTGCGTTCACGATACTCTTCCAGCCGGCGACGAGCCGCCGGGTTCATTGAGCCCGATCTCACTATTTGAGGCGTACTGTCCTCTTCAACCTCTGAGTCCGAAGTCTCACCATCTGAATCCAACTCCAGATCGTCGTCGATTTGCTCTTTTTCGCGCATAACTCCCCCTTTAATCCAGACAGCCACACGTAAGGGCTATATACAATGGCGGGCAACCTGCGTAAAAACAAAAAAATTGATCGTTACGATAAATATAATATTTGTTAATTAACAACAGGATACGCCATCTGAGCTTAATAAAGTCTAAAATACGGTCAATAATTGACCGAAAATCAGCCCCTGTTTCATATCTTTTCCCTTGGATTCACGTCTTTATGTCACCAAGAACCACAGGGCAAACAAAATAGCACTATATGTGATCTTATTAGACTGCACTCTCCGCCCTGAGCGAAACTTTTTTTTACCTTGTTGTAGGTGCTTCTTCCTTATAGCGCTAACAGAAGTTTACAAACCTATGCCGCTAGGCACCTATAATTCACGCCTCGCCTAAACGATAACCTACAGGTACGCATGATGGTTACAGGCTTATGATATGAGTGACTACCAAATACTTACATTTCCCAGAGAAATTATGCAACGCATGAGCGAACTCGCAATGCGCAAAGCCGAGCTATCGATTTCCGTTAATAAGTTTTCGGATTCCGGTGATGCTCGAGCACGTGTGGTTGGCTACGATGAAGGTAAGCGCGTGCTTGGTCTTTCATTTTTCCGTAATACCAATGGCAAGACCATCAAGTTGTCTTCAAACAAGCTATTTATCAGCGCACATGACAACGGCATACACTATCGTTTCGTATCGCGCGTTGTCCCCACTGAGGTGCTGAATGCCGCTTACGGCATATCTTTCCCAGAACAGCTGGAATATTTGCAGCGGCGCAATTTTTATCGCGTGAATGTATCGAAAGAAAGCGCATCGGCGCGACTTTTCATACCTAGCTTTAAGGCGATCAACGCAGATCTGTTAGATATCTCTGCCAAGGGCTTACGCGTCTTAACCAACGGCGCACCCGAACTGGATCTGGAGCGAGGTTTCAGTATCCCGAGGATAGAACTAACCTTACACGATTTAGGCGAGGCCCAGTTCTCCACACTAGTGCGATATTTCAAAAGAGCCGGCGAAGGCCAATACATTATCGGCATGGAGATCGAGGATATTGCAAACGCCTACAGCGTGATGATTGAGCGCTTTATTGCACAGCGAGATAGAGAGCTACGTCAGAAAGCTGTTGGACTGTAAGACCGAGGGCTAGTTACTTTCCGACTCTTCCGTAACGACTTTAAAACCGGGGAAATGAAAAACCAGTTTCACACCGGTTTGATAAAATCTATTTCCATTTTCGAACTGTCGGTGTACGCGAAAAAATATTTCCAGATCGCGAACAATACGTTCTCCGCGTTGACTCAGCTTCGGAATAAAGACAGCGGGAATAAAACGACTGTTAAATTCCAAACCGACAGTATGCCCGAGTCCGTGGGTGTATCCGTATTCCGCGTTGACGATGCCGGCCACGGTAAAAATATTGGCAAACAAGGCGTGGCGTGAACCATCGGTATCAACGTCGAGCCGCGGCCACATACCCAAAAAGCCACCGAGCATCAGATTCTCGTTATAAAACTCCATAGAACCACTGTAGCGCCAACGGTCTTCAAGCTGAGATACACCTGCACCAATCGATATTTGCGGCTCATAAGCAAACGAGGCGCCGACGTAGGCCCAAGCAACAAGAAAGCAAGAGAAAGCGCGTTTTAGCCGTCCAGGTATCCTATTTTTCAATCAATGCCTGCAAGGTCGATCCGAGTTCTGCTGGCGATTTAGCTGTGGCCACGCCAGCCTTTTCCAGGGCTGCAAATTTTTCCGCTGCTGTGCCCTTCCCTCCGGCAATAATAGCACCCGCATGCCCCATACGCTTGCCCTTAGGCGCGGTAACGCCTGCGATATAGGCAGCGACTGGTTTGCTCACATTAGATTTGATGAACTCTGCAGCTTCCTCTTCGGCGGTACCGCCGATTTCACCAACCATCAATATCGCTTCGGTCTGCGGATCTTTTTCAAACAATGCCAGCGCATCGATAAACGTTGTACCAGGAATCGGATCACCGCCTATACCGATACAGGTGCTTTGGCCATATTTCAGATCAGTAGTCTGTTTTACCGCTTCGTATGTCAGGGTACCGGAACGGGAGACTACGCCAACCTTTCCGGGTAAATGAATATGCCCCGGCATAATGCCGATCTTGCACTCGCCTGGTGTGATGATTCCTGGACAATTCGGCCCTATCAATCGTGCACCGGCTTCATGTACCACCATATTGGCCTCAAGCATATCCAAGGTAGGTATGCCTTCGGTTATACACACAATCAACTCGATACCCGCATCGACGGCCTCAAGTATCGCGTCTTTACAGAAAGGCGCAGGCACGTAAATGACGGTCGCGTTGGCGTCGGTTTCACGCTTGGCATCTTTGACGGTATCGAATACCGGCAAGCCCAGGTGTCGTTGACCACCTTTTCCGGGTGTAACGCCACCAACCATTTTTGTACCGTAAGCAATCGCCTGTTCCGAATGGAAAGTGCCTTGCTTACCAGTGAAACCCTGGCAAATCACCTTGGTGTTTTTATTTACCAATACACTCATTTGCCACCTCCAATCGACTCGACAACCGCCTTCGCAGCATTATTCAAACCTTCCGCTGCGATCAGACTCAGCCCGCTGGCAGCAAGTAACTCGCGTCCTTTGTCTGCATTATTTCCTTCCAGACGCACCACCACCGGTACATTGACCTTAACTTCCTTAACCGCGCCGATTATGCCTTCAGCAATCATGTCGCAGCGGACAATACCACCAAATATATTTACCAGCACCGCTTTGACATTGCTGTCCGAGAGTATCAGTTTGAAGGCTGCCGCCACGCGCTCACGCGTTGCCGTGCCACCAACGTCGAGAAAATTTGCCGGACTTCCACCATGTAGCTTGATGATATCCATAGTCGCCATCGCCAGCCCTGCGCCGTTGACCATACAACCGATTTGCCCATCCAGGGCGACGTAATTCAAATCCCATTCTTTTGCCTCGACCTCGCGCGTGTCCTCCTGGCTGGTGTCACGTAAATCGCCAAGGTCTTTGTGCCGGAATAGTGCGCTCTCATCAATATTGATTTTGCCGTCCAGGCATAAAAGATCACCGCTCTTGGTTACCACCAGCGGATTCACTTCGATCAGACTCAGGTCTTTTTCGACGAAGAGTTTGGACAGACCTATGAGGATTTTTGAAAACTGCTTGATCTGTTCTGGCGTGAGACCTAATCCGAAACCCAGATCGCGGCACTGATATGGCTGCATACCCGTTAGTGGGTGTACAACAGATTTGAGAATTTTTTCCGGTGTCTCAGCGGCGACTTTTTCAATTTCGGTTCCACCTTCGGTCGAAGCCATGAATACAACGCGACGAACGCCGCGATCGACAACCGCGCCGACATAGAGCTCGCGATCAATATCACACGGCGATTCAATCAACACCTGATTCACCGGCTGGCCTTTGGCGTCGGTTTGAAATGTCACGAGATGAGTGCCAAGCAGACTCTTGGCAAAATCAATGGCCTGTTGCTTGTCGTCGAACAGTTTCACGCCGCCAGCTTTTCCACGGCCTCCCGCGTGTACCTGGGCTTTGACAACCCAGCGATTTCCGCCGAGCTCTTCGATCGCCTTCTTCACTTCCTGTTCGTTCGACGCAACACGATGTTCCGGTACTGCGATTCCGTATGCCTTGAACAGTGCCTTGGCCTGATACTCGTGTAGATTCATAATGTCTCCGTTATTAGCGTTTGCCTTTCGCCTGTACCGCGTGTATTGCGCGCCCGTGTACAGAGAGCGCCGCTTCATGAAAGGCTTCCGACAAAGTGGGGTGCGCAAACATCGTCATCGCCAGATCCTCGCTACTGGCCGAGAATTCTATCGCAATTTTCGCCTGCGCGATAATCTCCGAAGCCTGTGGTCCGATAATATGTACACCAAGCACGCGATCGGTTTTCGCATGCGCGATAATCTTAATCAAACCCTTAGTATTATTGATTGCCCGCGCGCGACCACAACCACTAAAAGGAAACGTGCCTATCCGATATTCGATGTTCTGTTTCTTGCACTCGTCTTCCGTCTTACCAACCCAGGCGATTTCCGGATCGGTGTAAATGACGGAGGGGACGGTGTTCAGATCTACGTGCGCGTGTTCACCCGCGATGATTTCCGCGACCATCACACCTTCCTCGGAAGCCTTGTGTGCCAGCATAGGACCACGCACCACGTCGCCAATTGCATAAATACCATTGATTGATGTACGGCACTGCCCGTCGACGACAATAAAGCCTCGCTCATCGACAAGTGATTTCAGATCATCGGCAAACACCTCTTCCGAATTGGGCGATCGGCCTATTGCGACAATCAATTTATCGACTTTTTCGCTATGTGATCCTTTTTCGTCGTCATATTTAATATCGACTTTGTTGGCTTTCACCTCGACCGTTTTGATCTTGGCGCCCATGCGCACTTCCACGCCCTGCTGATCAAAATACTTTTTCGCCTCTTTGGCGATTTGCTGATCTGCCTCAGGAAGAAAACTCTTGCTGGATTTCAAAAGAAACACCTCAGCGCCGAGACGTCGCCACACGCTACCCAATTCCAGTGCGATAACCCCCGCGCCGATGATACCGAGTTTCTTAGGCACGCTGTCAAACGATAAAGCCCCTGTCGAATCGACGATGTGCTTGTGATCGTATGGCGCCTGTGGCATTTCTCTCGGCCTTGAACCTGTGGCAATGATGATATTTTTTGCGCTGATATGCTGCACATCGCCTTTGCCTACCGGATTGACACGAATAGTTTTGTCCCTGGACACCTGGCCCATGCCGTGAAAAAAGGTGATTTTATTCGCTTGAAACAAGGCCGCAACGCCTTGCGTCAACTCACGCACGACCTGATCTTTACGCGCGAGCATTTTGTCCAGTTCGAGTTTGACGCTACTCAGTTTGATTCCGTGTTTTTCGAACTCATGTTGCGCGCGTTCATATAGTTCGGAAGATTCGATCATGGCCTTGGACGGAATACATCCCACGTTCAAACAGGTTCCGCCCGGAGAGGCTTTATTTGCTGCATCGACCCAACCGTCTATGCAAGCGGTCTTGAATCCCAGCTGTGCACTACGTATTGCCGCGACATAACCGCCGGGGCCTGCACCTATTACAACCACATCGAATTGTTGTGACATGATTTATCCTGTTAACTTTGAGCGTAATTATCAAACGGAACAGCGGACTGTGATCGAGCAACGACTGACCCAGGTCCGTACGTAGGCAGCCTATTTGGACTGCTGAACTAGATCTCGAGCAAAATCCTACCTGGATCTTCTACCAATTCTTTAATGGTGACGAGAAACTGCACGGCTTCACGTCCATCGACGATACGATGATCATAGGAAAGGGCGAGATACATCATCGGGCGTATCACAACCTGACCGTTTTCGGCCATGGGACGATCCTGAACTTTGTGCATACCCAGTATGGCGCTTTGAGGTGGATTGAGAATAGGCGTCGACATCAGTGAGCCGAACACGCCACCATTGGTGATGGAAAACGTACCACCGGTGATGTCTTCCATGCCGAGCTTCCCTTCTTTTGCACGCGTACCGAAATCGCGAATCCTGGATTCAATTTCTGCAATGCTTAATTGATCTGCGTCGCGCAGTATGGGCACCACCAGGCCACGTGGCGAACCAACGGCAATACCAATATCGAAGAAACCGTGATAGACGATATCATTTCCATCCACAGAGGCATTGATCTCCGGGAATCGTTTAAGCGCCTCGACAGCCGCCTTGACGAAGAAAGACATAAAGCCGAGGCGCACGCCATGCTTCTTCTCGAAAATGTCTTTATATTTTGCGCGCATTTCGGTGACCGGCTGCATATTGACTTCGTTAAAGGTAGTCAGTATCGCTGCCGTCTGTTGCGCCTCAACAAGACGCTCCGCAATACGCGCACGTAGCCGCGTCATGGGCACACGCTTTTCTTCTCTAGCGCCGACCTGGGCAACAGGTGCTGCAGAACTCGCAGTTGTCGGCATAAGATCCTCTTTCAGCACTCGGCCACCTTTGCCACTGCCACTGACTTTGGATGTATCAATCCCTTTTTCTGCTGCCATTTTTCTTGCTGCCGGCATCACTAACTTTTCATCCACGTCGGCAGGAACCTTGGCCGCCGGTGGAGTAGATACTGGAGGTGAAGGCGTTTCCGATTTTTTCTCGGCGCTGGCTTTGGCATATGCAGACGTATCGAGACGCGCAATAATCTGCTCAGAGACGACAACCGTACCTTCGCCCTCAACAATCTCATCGATAATGCCATCTTCCGGCGCAGGCACTTCAAACACAACCTTGTCTGTTTCAATATCAGCAATGACTTCTTCACGATGCACGGCATCGCCTTTCTTCTTATGCCAGGCGACTATGGTTCCGTCGGTGACAGATTCGGGAAATACAGGCACCTTTATTTCAACAGTCATTGATTAAACTCTCCAGTCTTTCTATTTAAATTCCTTGAAGGCATCATCCAGAATTTTCGCCAATTGCTCTCGATGTACCGACATATATCCACAAGCCGGAGCCGCGTGAAAATCTCTGCCGGCATAGTTCAAATACCCTCGATTGCCTATGGCTGTACGCACATGGTGTTGCGAGGTAAACCAAGCGCCCTGGTTTTTTGGTTCTTCCTGTGCCCATACGAACTCATGAGCATTGGGATAACGATCAATTTCTTTCTTCAACTCTTGCGTTGGGAAAGGATATAGCTGCTCCATACGCATGATCGCAACATCGTCACGTCCCAGTTTTTCGCGATGATCGTATAAATCGTAATAGACCTTGCCGCTACAAACCACGACACGGGTGACTTTGTCCTCTTTGAGATCAGCCGTATCGGGTATGATGTTCAGGAAATTGTTATCGGTCAGTTTCCATAAAGGACTGGCGGCGGCCTTATGCCGTAACAAACTCTTTGGCGTCATGATTACCAGCGGTTTGCGACACTCCATATGCATCTGTCGTCTGAGCAAATGAAATATCTGCGCAGCGCTTGATGGCATGCACACCTGCATATTGTTTTGCGCGCACAGCTGTAGATAGCGCTCGGGACGTGCCGATGAGTGCTCCGGCCCTTGTCCCTCAAAGCCATGAGGCAACATCATCACCAGACCACTGGAACGACCCCACTTCTGTTCGCCTGCACTGATAAACTGGTCGATGACCACTTGCGCACCGTTGGCAAAATCACCAAACTGCGCCTCCCAAATCGTCAGTGTTTGAGGATCCGTTGACGAGTAACCATATTCGAATGCGAGCACCGCTTCCTCAGATAGCAAGGAATTGATAACCAGGAATTTACCTTCCGCACCTCGTATACGACGCAAAGGTACGTGTATGCGATCTGTTTCCTGGTCATGAATGGTGGCGTGGCGATGAAAGAAAGTCCCGCGCCCACAATCTTGACCCGACAAACGTACGTTATAGCCTTCCTTCACCAATGATGCATAGGCCATGGTTTCTGCAAAACCCCAATCGACATCAATCTCACCATTGGCCATTTGACGTCGGGTATCCAGGAGCTTCTTGACCGCGAAGTGAATCGAAAAATCTTCCGGTATCGTGGTGATTTCTTCGCCCAACTGCTTTATCAACTTGGCACTGATACGGGTATCGCAGTCCTGTTCTAAAGGCTTGTTGATGTGCGGTCGCCACAAACCCGCGTGGGCGTAGTTTTCGGCAACCCCACCACGACTCAAGGCTTTCACCACGGGCTTGTCTAGTTCGAGCTCAGCTTTATAATCGACAACCATCTTATCGCCATAACCACTTGGCACTACCTGAACATCTTCAAGATGCTTGGCGTACAACGCGCGCGTTGTAGGCAACTCACGAATTGCGCGATACATCATGGGTTGTGTAACCCAAGGCTCATCTGCCTCATTATGTCCATGACGACGATAACAGACGAGGTCGATTACCACGTCTTTCTTAAAGCGCATACGATAATCCACAGCCAGCTGCGTTACAAACAACACCGCTTCAGGATCATCACCATTGACGTGAAAAATAGGTGCGCTCACCATCTTCGCTGCATCCGTGCAATAGAGTGTTGAGCGTGCGTCGCGCTGATTGCTGGTGGTAAAACCAATTTGATTGTTCACTACGATGTGAATTGTGCCTTTAGTCGAATAGCCGCGCGACTGTGACATATTCAGTGTTTCCATCACTACGCCTTGTCCGGCAAAGGCAGCATCACCGTGTATGATGACAGGCAAAACCTGCATCCCTTCTTTGTCATCACTTCTGTCTTGCCGCGCGCGCGCGGAACCTTCCACCACTGGACCAACAATCTCCAGATGCGAGGGATTAAACGATAACGCTACGTGAACCGAGCCGCCGGGCGTATCGATGTTTGATGAAAAACCCTGGTGATATTTTACGTCACCAGAAGCATCACCATTGCGCGCGGCCTTGCCTTCAAATTCCATGAATAGTTCCGCGGGTACTTTACCCATGATGTTTACCAGCACATTTAGACGCCCTCTATGGGCCATGCCGATAGCAATCTCTTTGAGACCCGCATTTCCTCCGCGCTGAATAATTTCATCCAGCATCGGAATTAGACTTTCAGCGCCCTCTAACGAGAAGCGTTTTTGACCGACATATTTAACGTGTAGATAGCGCTCCATCCCTTCTGCAGCGGTGATCAGACCAAGCAGCTTTTTTCTTACCTCAACCGGGTATATCCGCGCGCCACGCTCTTTTTCAAACTCTTCCTGCAGCCAGCGCTTTTCGTGAGGATCGGTGAGATACATGAATTCAGCACCCACAGATCCACAATACGTAACCTCCAGGAAATCGATAATTTCGCGCAGAGTAAGCGTTCCCTTACCACCTAATGAACCGCAACTAAAGGTCTTATCAATATCGGCCTCAGTGAGCTCTTGTCGGGGTAATGGAGAAAAAGAAATCTTGTGCTTCACCAGGGGGTTAATACCTGCGCGCAAATGCCCGCGGAAACGATAGGCATTGATCAATTGCAAAACCCGCATCTGTTTCAGCGTTTCCAGACCCTCGGCAGGCGCGGCGGCGCCATAACTGGGTTTGAAGTTTCGAAATACATCCTTGATCGCCGAATGCACCTGATCCGGCGCACTGGCATTCACTCGCGGTAGGGAATCAAAAAAGGATCGCCACTCCTCACTCACACTTTGAGGATTGGAAAGATAGTCCTCAAACAAGGCCTCAACGTAAGGCGCGTTACCCCCAGAGAGCTGGGAACTTTCCCACAATGCTTTTAGCGATGCGTATTTATTCAAATCGTCCATTCGTCACAACACAATCCGGATATCCATATATGAACTCGACTAAAACTACTAATTCTGAACCGAATTACCGACTTATTTTGAAATTTTTTTCTACCGGAATTTACACCGGTTTTACATTCCCGCACTTTACTCCAGTGTAGAGCAAAATTCTGGCCGTTTCGGCGCAATAAAACATTTGAATTCACACACATGCAAAGGTTCCCAAGTTAATGGGCGGAGATGGTGCTCAAACAACTCAGTTTAGTGATAAAAGCATAGCGAATTCTCCATCCGCCGCTATGTTCACAGAGCGATATATTCGCCACAGAACCAAGGTCAATTTCAAACCCTGAGCAAACCGTCCAAACGGTGTCACTTTGGAATACGCTCAGAACTGACGTTACGGCGATAGTGGGTAAATTCCAGCGTAAAGAAAATGTTGGCACTAACCAGTATCAGACTGATAAACACCGCACCAAAGTAGGTATAGCCTTGATCAATAGCGAACTGATGATAGGCATCAATGCCCGCTAGTATCGTTAGGTTGTGCGCTATTGCAAATACGCTCACCAGAACAAAACTGAAGGGAATAACAAATCCTAACATCGCCAGGTGCGCGTCTTTATATCGCTGATTAGGTGTTTTGAATTGACTGGCGAACCATTGTCGCCAATTGGCATCGAAACCATTGAAGTAATAAAACACAAATCTTCTTATGCCGAGGCCCGGCTGCGTCACAGGACAACGCTGTCGATTCAGATAGAAGTAAAAAACGCCTGCCGCCAATATACACAACAGCGATTGAACCACCAGAAAACCACCCCAGGACAGATTCAAACCAGCGACTAGAGGATTCCACTCATACGCCAGATCTGGCGTAATGTGATATGTGATAACCAAATCGGCACTGCGCAATACCACTAGCAACAAAAATAGTAGTAGGTAAACCTTCATTCCTGCATCCAACATCCGGCATAGTTAGTACTTACCAAGCAGACAAGTCAACTAGAGTCAATTCAAATTCACCAAGATCAAGTGAATGTGTTATGACCGCGTGCCTCTCGTCAAGTTCTCAAATCAATACCTGTCCAGGAATACAACAAGCATACCGTCGACTCGTTTAGCGAAAGAATTTTCGCGTACTGAGCGGCGCTGTTGAACCTATGGCTGGTATCCACTGAGCCACCGTATGACATTGATTGCATGAATTGGATGAAGGAACATGCGTCACGCTTTTCCCTATCGCGAGCACACCATTGTGACAATTGATACAAAGCCCAAAAACCTCATCGTGGTCGACACGAATAACAGGTACCCAGGTTAATGGCGAGTGGCAAGCCGCGCAGTTATTACTGGTCGGTATATGTGACGCCGGCAATGGCGTCGTTCCAGGTGGCGCAGGTGTAGGCGCAGGGACTGGCGTCCCGCCCGGCAGGGCGTTTGTTGGATTAAACCAGGTTATTGTACTGTGACATGCCTGACAATCCTGGCGAATACCAACTGCGATATGTGTCGCTGGCGAGATATGACAACTTTCACAAACACCAAGTACCTCATAGTGATCTACATTAATAGGCACCCATGTCATTATCGAGTGACAGGCATTACAAACATCCGTGGTTGAGATATGGCCAGGAAATTTGCCCGTTGCAACGGTACCGTTGTGACAAGCGACGCACTGACCAATAACCTCGTTGTGATCAACGGAGATCACTGGCATCCAGGCCATTGTGCTATGACAGGCGCCACAGTTTTCGGTCGCTGCGATATGCTGTGGAGGTTTACCCATGGCAACAATATTGTTATGACAGCTCAGACATTCTCCCATCACCTGAGTGTGGTCTACGGTAATTGCCGGCATCCATGTAGTGGTCGTGTGACAAGCGTCACAGGCGTCAGAGGCGATAATATGTGTTATATTTTTTCCAGACGCTGTGACACCGTTGTGACAATCCATGCACGCACCAATAACATAACTGTGATCGACCATCGTAAGCTGTCCATCTGGACTATGGCATGCCAGACAATCATTTGTGGTAGGAATATGATTCGCTGGTAGAGGCTGAGTCGGATCAAAAGTGGAAGGCGGAGCCGTCGGCAAAACCTGTCCCGATGTCGCCCAAATATCAAAATTCAAACCTTGTGATGACACCCGCGATTGTTTCCAAATAACACGGCGAGCACCGCCTGTCTCTTGAAGAATTGACGCCGATTCAACAAATCCGTTTTCGATGTATTCAACAATCTTTTCGGGATTCGACCATAGGTTATTGCTTTCGAGATGTGCACTGTATAGCGTGCTGGTCTGCGCACTGTTCACTACCCAGGTAGCAGAAAGCATTTCGCCACTCAACGACAAGCTTGTCTCAGCGATAAAACTTCCTACAACACCGACTGGGCCTTTCTCACTTTGCACGGGAGGACTGATACTCTCCGGCGATTGCCAGTTAGCGTTAGAATACCGACTGGTTCGGACCAGAGAGAATACCTGGGTACCTGCAACAACGTCTTCTACCCAGGCCAATGCCGCGTTTCCATTTTTGTCACGCGCAAAGCTAAACGGTACGCGTAGCGAATTGCAAACATTTGCCGCCGGACAAATCATCAGCATGGGCTGTCCCCAGGTAGTCCCGCGTAATTCAGACCGATATAGTGAGTCGCCTCCAACATCATCGATATTCTGAATGATGAGTTCCATGCCGCCATCAGCGCGATTAAAAAGCGCTAACTGAATGAATTCACTCGTAGGGGAAAAGACTCCAGTCGGAAATTCCAGCGGATATAGAACACCGGTGTTCATATCAAATACGGCAGCACCGAGATTTACGGTGGCATTCGCCCCTTTTTCCGCCCACGCAATATATGCCTGCCCTGATGAGGTGAACACCGGCCTGGACATCATCTCTAAGCTAGCTTCTGAACGTAAAAGGGAAACAGGCGCAGACATAGACTGCCCCCAAATGTGGAGAGTAAAACCCGTGGCGGTATTTTCGTGTGAAAAAATGATAACTTGATCGCTTGGCGTAAGCAGGGGATAGGTTGCCGTTCCCGGCAAAATCATTTCCGCCGGAGTCCATATACCGTTCAACCTGCTCCAGTAGACGTTTCCTTGAAATGTCCAACTCGCGATAGGTGTAGCCGGATTTTCTCCGAAGACAAATTTCGGTAGCGTCGCATTAATCGATTGATTTAACGGAATTGGATTGCTTGATGTAAAACTTCCGGCACCATCCGCTAATAGCGCCGTAATCTTGCCAACGCTATCGGGGGCAGGCGTGGTCTGCTGTCCCTCATGTAAACGCCAGGCAATAATACTTGCATTATTTCCTGGCGAAAGCTCAGGCCCATGCAGATAGCCAACGCTATTGGCAGGAAGCACGTCGTTTCCCAATAATACCGGTGAAGACCAGCTACTAAGATCGCGGCTTCTAACGACTTGCGTAGTATGAGAATTATTTTGCGTAGAATTGATTTTACGTGAAAAATCTGGAATTTGTTCTGCGCATGAGGTCCATAACAGCACAGTAAAAAGCATCAAGCCGATGGCGGATTTTCTATCCATAGTTTGCTCCCACACAAGCCATTATTGATGTTAAAGGTCTGGATGTGCCTTGCATCAAGTATTATTTTTAAATGCGAATTATAATTATCGCGTCGTTTATCATGATTATTCTTAGTGAACTGAAACTGAGAATATCGAACCCAAATTTGGGCTGAGGCGTCTTTCAAGACATAGGAAAATATATTGCCTTAAGGAACAGATATAAGAAGACGGGGAATTCGAATTTCTGAAGATAGCGGTGTATTTTACTGCCGAAAGATTCGACATATAAAGTTTACGCCTGAATATGATTATCCGCATATCGAAGACGGCGACTCACCTCTCTCGCCATATTCATGTGTAGCAAGGTGTATTGCTTTGGATTTGTTTGGTAAAGATCGAAAAGCGTGTCTTGCGTGATTTCCATGACTACACAAGAAGATATTGCGCGGACGGAAGCACTACGCGGCTGGTGATCAATCAGCGCCATTTCACCAAAACAGTCCCCTCGTCCCAGGTCGAAGAGGTGCTGCTCTGGATCACCACGCACGACTTTAGCCTGTCCACCAACTAAAATATAGAATGCGTCACCTGTATCACCTTCACATAGCATATAGACTCCAGGTTCACAGGTGAAAACTGATGATTTTTCGATGATATCGTTGACTGTCTGCTGATGCAGACCACCAAATATCGGAATTGACAAAAGCTCGGTATCTGGACAACGCATCGAACCACCATTGCAAAGTTATTTTATATAACTATATGCAATAGTGGTTCAAACGCAAATCGGATACCCAATATAAACTACGCTGCACTGGCTACGATGCCATTGTGTCGTAATAAGGCATCTATCTGAGGTTCTCTTCCGCGAAATTCTACAAATAATTCCATAGGCTCCCGCGATCCACCCTGTTCGAGAATAGTGGTTAGAAAACGCAAACCGGTTTCCCGATCAAAAATGCCGTTTTCTTCGAACAGGGAAAACGCATCCGCAGATAAGACTTCGGCCCACTTGTAGCTGTAGTAGCCTGCTGCATATCCACCGGCAAATATGTGCGAAAAGCTATGTGGAAAACGATTAAACGAAGGCGGATGGATCACCGCCACCTGTTTTCTGACTTCTTCCAGAAGAGGATAAATATGTGATGGTTTTTCCGGGTCATATTCCAGATGCAGGCGGAAATCGAAAATCGAAAACTCGAGCTGTCGTAACATCTGCATCGCGGCCTGAAAATTCTTTGCGGCCTGCATCCGTTGATATAAATCATCAGGAATCTGTTCGCCTGTTTCATAGTGACCGGCAATTTCGTTTAACGCTTCCCGTTCCCAGCACCAGTTTTCCATAAACTGACTAGGCAATTCGACAGCGTCCCAGGGCACGCCGCTAATTCCGGCAACACTGGGATAATCAACCCGGGTCATCATATGATGAAGTCCATGACCAAATTCATGAAAAAGAGTGGTGACTTCATCGTGCGTAAACAACGCCGGTTTGTCCCCGACTGGCGGAGAGAAATTACAGGTCAGATAGGCCACTGGTAATTGTTCAACCTCGCCCATTTTCATGCGCGTAATACACTCACCCATCCACGCACCGCCACGCTTGTGTGCACGCGCATATAAATCCAGGTAAAACTGCCCACGCACCTGCCCTTTGTCATCGGTGATTTCAAAAAAACGCACGTCTTTATGCCAGGTATCAATTCCCGCTTTTTCCTGGATATTCACGCCATAAAGTTGTTTGACGGTGTGGAACATACCATTGAGTACCCGATCTTCGGGCAGATAGGGTTTAATTTCCTCCTGGGTCACTGCATATTTATGCTGACGTAATTTTTCGCCATAGTAAGGGACATCCCAGGCTTCCATTTCTTCGACACCGAATTGCGCCAGCGCAAAATCTTTTAATTCCTTTAATTCCGCGTGCGCTTGAGACAACGATTTTTCAGCCAGATCGTTAAGAAAATTCAAGACCTGATCGGTGCGACTAGCCATCTTGGTTTCGATAGAACGCGCGGCATAATTTTCAAAGCCCAGGAGTTGCGCTGCCTCATGTCGAAATTGCAGAATCTTTTCCATAATCTCGCTATTGTCCCACTTGCCCGCATTTGGTCCTTCATCAGATGCGCGAGTGACATAGGCTTGATACATTTCGAAGCGCAGATCACGATCATCGGCATAGCACATCGTAGGATAGTAAGAAGGAAATTCGAGGTTCAACAACCATCCACTCTTTCCCTCACGCTCGGCCAGTTGTTTTGCCAGACCCATCGCGGAATCGGGCAAACCGGCCAGCTGCGATTCGTCTTCGATATGCTTGCTCCAGCCATTCGTCGCATCGAGCAGGTTTTCCTCAAATTTGCTGGTCAGGTTGGATAATTCCTGCATCACTTCCTTATATCGCGCCTTTTTTTCGGCCGGAAGTTCGACGCCAGAGAGACGGAAATCACGCAAACTATCCTTTAACAACTTCTTCTGTGCGGTGTTATAGGTACGGAATTCGTCGCCGGTTTCAAGCGACTTGAGTGCAGTAAACAGTCGTTCGTTCTGCCCCATATCGGTGCTGTAGTCGCTGAGCAAGGGCAGGCAGGCATTGTACGCAGCGCGAAGTTCTTCACTATTGACCACGGAATTCATGTGACTGACGGGAGACCAGGCGCGGCTGAGCTTCTCTTCCATTATTTCCAGCGGCTCAATCAAGGTTTGCCAGGTGTATGTAACGCCGGCATCGAGCATAGCCTCTACGTTATTTCTGTTTTCTTCGATGATTTGTCTTATTGCCGGTTCAACATGTTCAGGCTTTAACTGCGAAAATGGCGGTAATTCATGACTTTCCAAAAGGGGATTGCGATTCATACTTCTTCCTTTGCTTTTGTAAGACTATGCAAGTTATTCAATATGCGGTTTTCATACCCGAATTCAATTCATACAATATAGCCTAACTCATGACGGAACCAAATTCATGCAAACTCACTACGATCTAATCGCCATCGGCGCCGGTAGCGGCGGACTGTCAGTCGCGGAGAAGGCCGCGGCATTCGGAAAACGCTGCGCAATCATCGAGAAGGACACCGTTTTAGGTGGAACCTGCGTCAATCGAGGCTGTGTACCAAAAAAAGTCATGTGGTATGGCGCTGAGATGGCACAAGCCATAAGAAACGCCAGCGGCTACGGGTTCAAGGTTGAACAGAAGGGTTTCGACTGGAAGGCGCTGGTTGATAAACGAGAAAACTATATTCAAGGTATCAATAGCTGGTACCAATCCTGGTTCAAAGACTTGAACATTGACCTGATTGCAGGCACCGCCAGTTTTATCGATAACAACACCCTGGAAGTCAATGGCAAACGTTATACCGCGGATCACATCGTAATCAGCGTCGGTGGCGAACCAATGATACCCGAGATTGAAGGTGCCGAACTGGGCATTACTTCCGACGGTTTTTTTGAGCTACAGTCTCAGCCCGGCAACGTAGCGGTTATCGGCGCAGGTTATATCGCCGTCGAATTGGCTGGAGTGCTAAATGCTCTGGGCAGCGATGTCACTATGTTGCTACGTGGCCAACACCTGCTAGGGCGATTCGACTCCATGTTGCGCGACGTATTGATGGAGGAAATGGTCAACGCGGGCGTCAACATTCTCTCATGCATCCAGCTACAGGCGCTAAAAAAGGAAGCAAATGGCAAAATTACCTTAGTAGGCGCTAACAGCCTTACCCTTGGTGGTTTCGATACCGTTATTTGGGCTGTCGGTCGCAGACATCTCACCTATACGCTCAATTTAGAAAATACCGATGTCACAGTAGAACCTGACGGCACCATCCCAGTTGACGACTTCCAGAATACTAACGTTCCGCATATCTACGCGGTTGGCGATATCACTGGTCAGGCCGCGCTTACTCCAGTTGCTATTGCCGCAGGACGTCGCCTGGGCGAGCGCTTGTTTAATCAGCAACACGATCGCAAAGTTGATACCTCACTAGTGCCAACCGTCGTATTCAGTCACCCCCCCATCGGTACGATCGGTCTCAGTGAAGAAGATGCGCGCAAACAGCATGGGGAAGCAGTCAAGGTGTACCAGACTCGCTTCACCTCCATGCAACAAACCATGTTTGAACACAAACACGAAACAGCAATGAAATTAGTCACAGTCGGTGCACAGCAAAAAGTGATAGGTTGTCACATTATCGGACCCGCGAGTGACGAAATGTTACAAGGTTTTGCCGTTGCCATGCGCATGGGCGCTACAAAAAAGGATTTTGATGATACGATTGCCATTCACCCGACCAGCGCCGAAGAGCTGGTCACCATGCGATAAAGGGGAACATCAATGGCAGTACGTAGTTTTGACGGAATAACACCGGTGCTGGACGACGGTGTCTATGTGGACGAACAGGCCGCAGTCATTGGAGATGTACACATTGGTAAGGACTCCTCTATCTGGCCGATGGTTGCCCTACGCGGCGACGTGCAGTCGATTCGTATAGGTAAGCGCACAAATGTCCAGGACGGCTCGATTTTGCACGTCACCGCAGACAACGCCTTTAACCCCGGCGGTCATGCCTTGACGATCGGGGACGAAGTGACTGTTGGACATGCCGCAATTTTACACGCATGTACAGTCGAAGATCGCTGTCTGGTCGGTATGGGCGCTACAGTTCTCGATGGCGCAGTAGTAAAGACTAACACCATGGTGGCAGCCGGTGCTCTGGTGCCTCCTGGCAAGGTATTAGAAAGCGGTTTCCTGTATGTCGGTGCGCCGGTAAAACAGGCACGCGCTTTGTCGCAAAAAGAAATTGAATATCTGAGCTTTTCGGCTCAACATTATGTCGATTTAAAAAACCGGCACATGAAAGACCAATAAGCATTGTGCCGTTGAAATAGAGAGTTCGCGGGATAAACTGTCCCTAAGCGACCATACGTATTCCAACACCCTGAGTAGCATTTCATGCGCAAGATTATCCATGTCGATATGGATTGCTTCTATGCAGCAATCGAGGTTCGCGACAATCCCTCCCTGCTCGGGCGACCAGTAGCCGTTGGCGGGAGCCCGTCACAGCGGGGAGTCTTGTGCACATGTAATTATGAGGCACGGCGCTACGGCGTCAGATCGGGTATGGCCACGGCACAAGCACTCAAGCAGTGCCCAGAACTAATATTGTTGCCAGTGAATATGGATAAATACAAAAGGGTAGCAAGTGAAATACGCCGTATCTTTGAAAAATTTACTCATCGCATTGAACCACTTTCGCTGGACGAGGCCTATCTTGATGTCACGAATAACCCCTACTCAAACGGCAGTGCGACCTTAATCGCACAAACCATACGCGAAGAGATTTTTGGTAGCCAAAACTTGCGCGCGTCGGCCGGCATTGCGCCAAACAAATTTCTATCGAAGATCGCCAGTGACTGGAACAAACCAAACGGACAATTCGTGATCACTCCAGGTGAAGTAGACTACTTCGTCAAACAACTTCCAATAGAAAAAGTTCACGGTATAGGCAAAGTAACCGCCACTCGCCTACACCAGATGCGCATCAATACCTGCGGAGATCTACAGCGAGTCAGTGTCTATGATTTAGTCAAACAGTTCGGCGCCTTTGGACAAACGCTCTATCAATTATGTCGCGGCATAGATGACCGTGAAGTCGAGCCGTTCCGAGACCGGAAGTCATTAAGCGTAGAAGAGACCTACGCTCAGGACTTACACAGTGCAGACCAATGCATAAAGCAAATACCGGCTCTTTTTCAGGATTTCATGCAGCGCCTTCGGCAATGCAAGGACAAGGGGCCACGGGATATCAAAACTTTATTCGTTAAAATCAAATACGCAGACTTTTCTCAGACAACAGCGCAGGCGCCTGCGATGCATTTATGCGAGGATACATTTATCACGCTGTTTCAACAGCGCTATATCTACAATCCGCGACCAGTAAGACTGATTGGATTAGGCGTGCGTTTTCGCGACAAGAAGGAAGAAGAAGACAAACAGCTTGAGCTTGCATTTTGAAGACTACCAGTATCTACCAAAAATAGCTTAGCATCACACCAGTACTACTAGGCCCAATCAAGGAATAAGACCCATCACCTTGCGAAGTACCAATCATTAACAAAGAAGAACTCAGCAGAAAATGCTCGCCCAATTTTGCCTCAAACCCAAAACCAATGCCGAGGCTTAAAATATTTTGTGTTTCCCATATCTGCACATCTGCATCTTCATAATAAGAGTCATCGAAAGTATTTCTCATGCGAAACAACCAATATGGTCGGACTTTGGCTCTCGAAACATAAAGTCTGGCGTCCATCGTCAAATCAACCGTACTACTTGTACTCTGAATCCCTGATTCTTCTTGCTCATAGCCAGTTGTATCCACATTAAAGGAAAACATCATCAGGTCTGATGCACGATAGTGAACATAAAAATCAGGGAACACCAAATTATTCAATCCAATTCCGAAAGAATCTTTATCATCAGCCTGAACAGATGCAGCAGGGAACAAAAAGGCGAAAAGAAAAAGCTTTCTATAAAACAGAATTTTCGACATAAATCTCACCAGTAGTAGCTCATTCCGAAGCGCCAATAGGGAAATCGGTATGCATAACCCCCATCCAGCTTCACAATATAAATGGATGCAGCCCCTTCTATAGAGACACTTTCCGCCAGCATGTATTCGACACCATAGCGCCCGCCATAATTACCCAGATCATACGTCGGACGTGTACGTCCATTTACCGTTTCAAGACTAACAACGACTGAACTACCTAATTGAAAAAAATGACGAAACGGTGAAGTATTGAAATAGTAACGCACGCCCAGATCCATCACGCCATAGCTTGACTTCAGATCTGAAGTTAAACCACCGCCACCACCCGGTATCAACATCAGGTGCTCAGTTACAGCCCACTTCAGCTGCAGCCCGTATCCATTTTCAATAAACAAGGCATATGAACCTGGTGCTTCTTCCTCCTGTGCATATAACAGGGGTGACGTAACGAAGGAAAATAGAATAATAAATAATCGAGTGGGACTAAATTGCATCGGATAGACTTTTATTTATAGTTGGGTGGATATAGTCTAGTACGAATTTTATTCGATTCCAACAATAAACCACACTTCAAACAAAACTCTCTTTATGCCATTCACTACTTGCCTGCAGGGATGCGCTCCGCCGCTCCAGAAAGTGAGGACCAGCACCAAATCTCACCATCCCTCTAAAGCTGTATCCGATGCCTGCAAAAGGCAAATACTTGTCTGAATATCGGTAAAACGAACAACTGGTTCACCACTTGGAAAAATCATGCAAGGCTGTATGTTTCTAACCCAAATGGGCTATTTAGCAATACGCGCTCGCGTTTCGCCTTGGTTCACTAGCAGAATGGGAACTCAGTAGTAGCCAGAAGACTTCTGTGTTTTTTTTACACCGATCATGTAAATCAATGTAACAAATTTACAAATTTCCAACTGCCGCACATTACACCATTAATACATGCACGGATACCTCCGATATAGCAATACCCAACAACATATTTCCTCAGTATCGAGACACCCACTTGGAAAATAATGAACAATCAAACGACAGAGAAAACGGCTTACATCGCCTTTTGATAGAGCCGTTTCAACTCCTACCAAGCAAATCACAAAGATTTCAGGCCAAATTACTTGCCTCAATACTGGCAACTATATTCATCACGCAATTGGCGGTCATACTTGGAACCCGCATAGGCAACTCGCTTCCTACTATTGTCATTCAAATGATATTACCCATGTCATTCGCATGCTACCTCTTGGCAAGAACGCGATACTTTCAGCTTGGAGCGCTGCTTTGGGCAGCAACAAACTCTCTTGTTCTATTTTTGGTAACGTTAGATAGCCCGAACTGGAACTCCATGCATTTTGAATTTTACTATTTAAGCATCGGCATGTTGTTAGCAGCCATCGTGACTGGCCCGATACCGATATTTGTCATCGGCGCGATCAACATTACGGGTTTGTCTATTCTTGCCGCAACAAAGTCCGGATCAATAATTACCGAATCGGAGATGATTTTTCCGATACTATTTCAATTCATCATTACGCTACTCTTGGCAGGAAAAGTACATTATCAACGCCATGTAACCAAGCTCAATAATCTTGCGCTTACAAAACGTAGCGAACGAATCGACATGTTGATGAATTCGACCAGTGAAGCGATATATGGCGTTGACCTTGAAGGAAACTGCACCTTTGCCAATAATGCCTGCGCAAAACTTATTGGTTACAAGTCTCCAGACGCGCTGCTCGGCAAAAACATGCATAGACTCGTTCATCACTCCAAATCCGACGGCACGCCTATTCCGCTTCGAGATTGTCACATTCACGCCGCAACATTGAACGGACAAAGCTTGCAAACTGAAGAGTTATTTTGGAGACTTGACGGCACCAGTTTTCCCGTTCAGTTTTGTTCCAGTCCAATTTTTAGCAAAGACCAATTAGTTGGCTCAGTAGTAACACTAAGTGACATTAGTGACAAAAAGGCAATTAACAACGAACTAGAGCAAAGTCGCGCACGCTTTGAAGTCATTTTCGAATCTATTCCCGATAGCGTAATATTTGCCGACGAAAACCAGTCTATTCGACTGGTTAACAACGCTACAAAGGCATTATTTGGCTATACCAAAACAGATCTCATTGGCAAAAATCTCAACGAGTTTTTGTCGAATGCAGATACCTCAAGGCGTGATACGCTCAATAAATTTAGTCATCACACCAATACATTGTTTGCGACTTATCGTGCCAGTTATGCAAAACGGGATGGCAGCGTGTTCACCGCTGAAACAACCACAACTCCGATGCGCACATCAAGTGGCAAAAACATAGGACACATAACCTTAATCCGCGACGTTTCCGACCGCGCCTATATGGACAATGTTATGCACTCGTTGGCCAGCGGCAGAGGCGGAAGCAGCGTCAAACAGTTTTTGCAACAGTCTCTAGAGCAAATCAATAGTCTTTTTCATAGCCAGCTTGCCTATGTCGGTCGGTTCGAAAATGAGAACTCGAGCATCAGCATCAAGGCGGCTAAGGGAGAGGCAAACCTATCCTTGGAAATACAGGAGTTTCCAAGCGCAGGCTCGCCCGAACTGAATATTCTAGAGAGCCAGCAAAGCATATATTGCTCCGAGTCGAGTAAGAAATTTCCCGAAAGCCTCATTATGAGTCAATTTCATATCGAAGACTATTTCGCTACGCCGATCATATCCTCAGATGGCAACACTGTCGGCGTTCTGGCCATCGCAAGCCAAGGAGCGCTGCAATTGCCTGACTGGGGAGCAGCGGTGCTTGGTGTTTATGCGACTCGTATGTCCGTCGAAATGGAACGCTGTGCTGCGATTAGCGAATTGAAAGAACATCAAGATTTGCTCGAAACAAAGGTTAAGCAACGGACACAGCAGCTAGAGCATGCACAAGGGGAACTGTTACGCAGAGAAAAGCTTTCTACACTCGGTCAATTGACGGCAACAGTGTCACACGAATTGCGCAATCCGCTTGGCGCCATGCGGCCAGCTCTTTATTTACTCAACAAGAACCTCGATAAGGATAGCCAAAAACTACAAAAGGCCATCACGCTCATCAATAGGAATATTGACCGATGCGATCACATTGTCGATGAATTGCTTGATTTTACACGTACGGGAAATCTGCAAATTCATTCACACACTCTTGACCCGTGGGTAAGCAAACTAGTAAGCGAATTGACAGAAAATTCAGGAGTCGAACTTCACTGTTCACTCGGTTTTGCTGATGAAAAATTCTTTTTCGACGATGCCCGATTGCAACGCGCAATTATCAATATTGTAGAAAATGCGATACAGGCAATGACTACGTCTAGCAATACCGTAGAGAGAGCACCGACACTAAGCCTCATAACACGAGCAAAAGAAGATCGATTGGAAATTGTAGTCGCAGATAACGGCCCGGGAATGGACGAAAAAACCCGTTCGCGAATGTTTGAACCCCTTTTCTCTACGAAATCATTTGGCGTAGGTTTAGGAATGTCGATTGTGAAAAGTATAATGAATCAGCATCAAGGTGATATAGAAATTGAAACGCAACTGGGACAGGGAACTACGATTATTCTATGGATTCCGATGAGTTTTGCGAAAGCCGATGATATGCCAACAGGCTTAGCTAGTGGCAGCAACTAAAATATAGCCTCTAAATTAAAGACAGCGCCTTATTGCAAATATACGAAGAGTGATACGACACGGTCAGATACACCAGAAGTCATCTCTACTCACACAAGACTTTGTCGCACAGCATTTATTACGGATGCTGTTTGCGGGCGTTTTTTTCGCCAGATATAAAACGCTTCTGCAGCCTGTTCGACCAACATCCCTAAACCGTCTTTTACCGCAGGTGCGCCATGATTGCGAGACCATTGCATAAAAGGCGTATCCTGTTTGCCATACATCATGTCATAGCAAAGCGCGCCTTCGACGCATTTTACTGGCACAGGCGGTAACTCTCCCTGCAGGCTGGCGGAAGTCCCATTGATGACGATGTCAAAATTCTCCACGGGTATATTCTCGAAGCTATAGGCTTGCATACTTGAACGTGAGAACTCATTTACCAATTCCCTGGCACGGGACTCCGTTCTGTTCGCAATACAGATACACTCGGGAGATAACTCTAAAAAGGGTTCAAGTATGCCGCGTACGGCACCACCTGCCCCAAGAACAAGTATTCTCTTTGCCGTAATGGAATATCCAATGTTGTTTTGAATGTCGCGCACAATACCAATACCGTCTGTATTGTGCCCAACTATTTCACCGCTGGAGGAAAACTCTAATGTATTAACAGCACCCGCACGATGCGCGAAGTCACTATAGCGATTAGATAACTGCCATGCCTCAGTCTTAAAAGGCACCGTCACATTTAATCCTTTTCCACCATCTTTTTGAAAGGCACGCACCGCGGATGAAAAACTCTCAAGCGGCACAAGTATCGCTTCGTAGGTCAGGCTTTCTGAAGTTTGCTGCGCAAACAACGTATGGATCATCGGCGATTTACTGTGGGCAATGGGATTGCCCATAACCGCATACCGATCCATCTCAGCTAAAAATCGCTTTCAGAATAAAGAAGAAAGAAATTGCCAGGAAAGCTCCGGCCGGCAACGTTACTATCCACGACATAAAAATGGAACCGACAACCTGGAGATTTACCGCGCTCAAACCACGCGCTAAACCGACGCCAAGTACTGCGCCAACTAAGGTGTGAGTCGTGGATATGGGTAATCCCGTGCCAGACGCCAATACTACTGTCGTTGCAGCGGCAAGCGTGGCAGCAAATCCACGGCTGGGCGTCAAATCAGTGATGCCAGTTCCTACAGTTGCAATCACTTTGCGCCCATACATAGCCAGTCCCAACACGATTCCGACACCGCCGAGCCCGAGTACCCATAGCGGCATCGCCGACTGCTGAGCTACCTGGCCACCACTCTCAACTATTCCAACAATTGCGGCAACCGGACCGACGGCATTGGCAACGTCGTTAGAGCCGTGTGCAAAGGCCATCGCGCAGGCAGTAACCATCATGAGAACGCCGAAAACTTTTTCCACATTGGCGAAGTGAAATTTACGATCTGCCTGTAGATCTATATCAAGGCGACGAATAAAGAAGACACCGCCGACGCTAACCATTCCACCGATAACCATCGCAATTAAATAATTTTGCTCTAGCGTAGTTTCAAGACCAACGTGTTTGAGGCCTTTAAACAGCGTAACGAGTGCGACGATAAAGCCGACAAAGAACATATAGACAGGCACATAGCGTTTTGCGTTCTTTAAGGGGTTATCTGTATCAAGAATGAGTCGTTGTACACTCATAAACAAGAGAAAAGCAATCGTACCCGCTAGCAATGGCGATACTACCCAACTCGCTACGATTGAACCAACTTTGGCCCACTTCACTGCCTCAAAACCAATACCGACCGCTGCGAATCCAACGATCGCACCAACAATAGAATGTGTAGTAGAAACCGGCCACCCTTTCATAGAAGCAACCAGTAGCCATAGCCCGGCTGCGAGCAGGGAAGCAAGCATCCCGTACACGAGCAACTCAGGTGACGATGACATTAATTCAGAATCAACAATACCTTTGCGTATCGTTTTGGTAACCTGACCGCCCGCGAGAAAGGCTCCGAGGAATTCAAAGATCGCAGCGATGATAATCGCCTGTTTGATAGTCAGTGCACGCGAACCAACCGACGTTCCCATTGCATTTGCGACATCGTTTGCACCTATACCCCAAGCCATGAACAGCCCGAAAACAGCTGCCAGGATTAGAAAGACGGTTCCATACTCCATCACCATCTTCTTATCCTCCTATCTTGCCAACAACAACTGCAAGCGACTGCCTACACGCTGGGATATATCGGCCAGCTCACCCGTGCTTTCTATCACTTTATAGAAGAACATAACATCAACCGGCGGGAGCTCTTTTTCCATATCGAATAGCATCGCGCGAACACGTACTTCGATAGCATCGGTATCCGATTCAATCTCGTCGAGCTTTTTCAGCATATCCTGTACAAACTCAACTTCTTTACCACGAAAACCAGTCTCTACCAGTTCATCGAGTTCGTTGACTGTTTGTTCTGCCTGTACGGCAGTGTCCACGCAACGTTGAATGAATTGCAGCAGAATTTCATGCATGGACTCAGGAAATGTCATCTTGCGGCCGACAATCAGACCCGCAATATCTTTTGCTGTGTTTGCGATACGATCCTGCATGGCCAGCATCTCAAGCAAATCCCCCCGAGAGACCGGCAGCATAAGACTGTTAGGCAAATGCATACGCAAGTCTTTTTTCAGCTTGTCCGCTTCTCTTTCCTGTTTGGAAATTCTCTTTTGAACGGAATTAACCTGACGCCGATCACCGGCAATGACCGCTTCAAAGAGGCTGATAAGCTCCTTGGCGCAGCCAACGGATTTTTCCATGTGTTGCTGTATGGGTTTGACGGGGGATCGTCCGAATAGACGGTAGATATAATGACTGGACACCGATTTGTCCTCTCTATTTCTCTCTCAATTTGCGCGAAGTATAACGAATAATTCACGAAATGAAAGGCCAATTTTTAGAAAACTGGCAAATTGAGGACGCACCAGCTCAGAGCTGGTGCGTATCGGAAATCATGCCCAGGAGGACTGTTTACGCAGGCGCAACCTTGGGACAATCAGGCCAATTAGCACGCCGAGAATAATAACGCCAGCGCCTGTCATGAACCAATCGCGATCAGAAGCGCCTTTTAATGATTCGTTTTCGATCTTGAGATCTGCGATCTCTTTCGCCATCTCAGCATTCTTTGTCCGCAGCTCTTTGTTTTCACGATCGAGCTGAATAGGCCGTGCAGCAGCATCTTGTATTTCGGTGTTTTGTTTTTCCAGTTTGGAGGCGCGGGATTCCAAAGAACTCCGTTCTTTTTCTGTTTGGCTCAACTCACTTCGAGTGGAATCATATTTCTCTTTTAACTGGTTATAGTCATTTTGCAGACGGGACAAACGATTATTTGTCGATTCCAATATAATATTAGAGGTTGGATCATCGGTGATAAAACGCTCCTGCACCCAGCCTTCGGTACCGTCCTCAAGGCGAACCTGCGCATATTGATCGTCCTTCTCCATAAGCTCCATTTTGGTACCGCTTTTGAGCGTCTTGAGAATACGAAAGCTATCACCTTTACCTGTACGCAAAGTAATGTATAGCACATCAGATACATAAACCGACTTTGCCTCTGCAACCCCAGCAACGGCAAACAAAAATAAAATAGCAAACCAAGCCTGTTTCATCGTTAAAAACCCTAGCAACTCTTCTTCCTTGCGGATTCCATAATTTGTAGAACGTAACGCTCGAAAAAACAATACCTTAACATAACGACCGTCAAATTGTCTCAACTGGCACTTGCATACGCGCGAAAGAGGCGCAAAACACGGACGAGTTTACGGCAATGCATAAACCACACCGAATCACGTCGCTTCTTTAAAACAGAAGTTTAAATCCCACCAACAACAAGACCAGGCCCATTATACGCCGCAGGACTAGCGTGCTGAAACGCTTACCGAGCTTCGCGCCCCACCCTGCACAGAGAGTCGATGCAAGCCCAATCGGAATTGCCGCGGGAAAATACACATAGCCAAACAACAGCGCTGCTTCGTTAGATGAATTCAGAAAAACAAATCCCGCAGATCCTGTAATCGCAATGATCAAACCACAGGCGGCAGACGTTCCTATTGCCCGATGAATTCCAAAACCGCGCCAGTTCAGATAAGGCACCGTCATTGTGCCGCCACCTATTCCCAACATACTCGAAAGACTACCAATACCACTACCGACGGTAAACAACTCCCAAGTTCGACTCACTTCTGGCTTACCTGTGTCGACTGTCGAATTAACGACGTTGCGTAACAACTGCAATCCGATAATCAATTCGAAAATACCAAACAGTGTTTCTAATTGGCTACGCGGACTGTGTCCTGCGAGAAAAACACCAACAAAACTGCCAACAGCTATGCCAACACCAAGCACAGAGAAAGTTGCCCAGTGTAAATTTTTTTGTTGATAATGTTTCCAGGCTGACGCCATCGCGGTAGGAATCATCACTACCAAAGATGTCGCGACAGCGACATGCATGCGCTGTTCGTCGGGTATGTCGCTATATGGCAACAGCCACAGCAGTGCAGGTACTACGACTATTCCCCCACCCACTCCAAGCAGGCCCGCCAGGATTCCGGCCAGACCACCTACAATCAGGTAGCTGATTATATCAATGCTGGGAAATAACGTTTCCAGGAAAGTTTCCGTTTATTGCGAATAAGTCACTGTGTGTGAATATAGCAGGCCGTCAACAAATTCACGATTGAAGAGAAATTTTAGTACGGCTTCCGGTCCGGTACTGGAAGATTGAGAAACAATATCGCGGTTGATCGAACTGTAATACGCACGGACCTCCCAGGCGTCCAGGGCCGTACCGGCCGCAAAATTCCAACCTGGAAACCATTTATTGGTAAGTCCTACAACCGGTTCAAGCAGAAAACCGTCCCCCTTACCTTTTGCCTTCACCCAACCTGGCGTAACCAGCACATGCCACTCGACCTTGCTTACCTGGATTCCTCCACAACTGGGGCAGGGCACGCTATTGGAAGTCTTGCCCTTGAAAATCCAGTAGTACAAATTTGCATCCCCATAAACGCCATCGGTGGTTTTCGTCCAGCTAGCGCTAAGCGTTGTTCCTTCCGGATCGATAAGCGTTGTCGCCGCGGGTTGAGAAATCTCGGCTTGCGCAATATTCATATCAAGGCTTTTAGTCTTTTTAAATAATTGCACGACCTCGCGCGTAATTCGCCCCTGACTATCCTGCTGCCATGCTTTAGCGACATGCCCCTCTTTCTTTTTCTCGTACTCACGCGAATCCGAATACATTACATCTAGTGGAAACCCGTAGTACTGGAGATTATTTGTATTACTCTTTGCCAACAATAAAGTGGAGTTCAATTCACTGCGAAAACTGACGCTAAGCCCCGTACCCTGCCCGAAAGTCAGACCTTGCACGCTAAGACTGGCCGGAGTTGCGACGCCCACTGGCGCGGCAAGCCCCGCTTGTTGATTTTCAGAAAAGTCCAGATCTCTCCGCGCGGGTGGACGAGCAAGCCTTATTAATTCAAATTTGTGAAACCTTTTGGGCTGGATTGTCCCGTCCTCTTGCTCTAGTCCAACTATCCCAAGGATGTCGTATAGGCCATCAACATCTTCAAAAGCATAGGCCTCGTAGGCAAGCGTGCCGGAGTTAGCACCTAATGCCATCCACACTTTTTCCCCTGAGTTCAACGAAACCCCCGAGACTTCGCCATAGACTCCACCGAGCAAAATTGTAGACTCGGCTTTGCGACACTGGTGGCGGATGTCCCCTAATTCAGCCACTGTGGCCATATAAAAATACACCTTGTGCGGTGTATCCAGCTTGCTCGACGGACACACAAACATAGCTTCATAGGATCGGGATTTATCGTTCGCCAGCAATGACACAAAGTTAGGATTGAAAAGCGTGTTACCGGATACATCGACGCGCCAGTCTTTGTCGCCATCGCGAGTCGCAAATAAAACGGCATTGCTGCTGATTTGTACGTTTTTGCTGGAGTTTTTGGATGTAGGAGACTCCAAATTCAAGTCGCAAGCGCTCAGAACAAAGGCGCTAAGAAGAGTCAATAACAACAATATCAGTCTTGAATTCATATAGACGTTTTCGGCACTCCGCGCGGTTTCTCAAGATATTGCAACATCAGATTACCTGCTTTATCGACACAACATTGCCACAATGGCGCAATCCAGGCGGTGGCAATTTTTTCCACTATTATCGCTGGGCCATCAATCACTTGCCCCACAGCCAGGTGATCTCTTCTATACACCGGAACGGTATTATTCACCCCATAAACCGAACTATAGTCATCTATTTCAGCCCATTTCTTGTTGCTGGGAGTAGGAAAGATGATTTCTGGCTCCGGGCCTTTAATATGCGTTCGGATATTCAGTAATTCCACCGTTTCTTCCAGCTTATGACCGAATCGTTGCTCATGGGTTGCATGAAACAAGGCCAGAGTGTCTTCCAGCCCTTCCCAGCTCACCGTCAGGGTATATGACTGCCCTCGATATCGCATATCGACCAGGCGCTGGCAATCCAGCTGGATAGCCTCCAAACCTTCTGCTACCAACGCTTCTTTCCCAGTACTTTCCAGGCGCTCAAATTCCTTTTCCAGTACTGCCAGGTCCAAATTGCGCGCATTCTGGTTAATGGTATGCGAGTATTCACGAGCCCTTGGAGACACTAGCATACCTAATGCCGACAGCACGCCACCATTGCTCGGCACCATACCTCGCTTTATCCCCATAAGCTGAGCTATTTCGCATATATGCAAGCCCCCAGCTCCACCAAAACAGGTCAGCACGTATTGCCTGGGATCCTCTCCGCGCTGTACCGATATCACTCTCAAAGCCTGCGCCATATGTTCATTGGCAATTCGCAGAATGCCTTCACACAAGGTCTCGACAGTCATATTTGCCGCTTGCGCAAGTCGCTGGGCGGCCTGAATTGCGGCCTGTATATCCAGGCTCATGGCGCCACCAAGAAAGGCGTCAGCATGCAAGCGACCAAGAATTAGATTCGCATCAGTGACGGTGACGTGCTGACCTCCCTGACCATAACAGGCTGGGCCAGGGTTCGCGCCGGCCGATTCGGGACCGACCTGTAACATCCCGCCCTCATCCAACCAGGCGATGGACCCCCCACCCGCACCGATAGTGTGCATATCCACCATAGGTACAGCGACAGGGAAATCACCGATTCGACCCTCGTTGGTCAAACGTATATCACCATCGATCAGCGCGACATCTGTAGAGGTACCGCCCATATCAAAGGTCAGGAGACGAGTTTCTCCGCTCTGAAGCCCCATATATCTCGCCCCCCTCAGACCACCAGCAGGCCCGGACAAGAGCAATTGCACCGCCATACGGCCTGCATAGGAGGCGTCGATCGTCCCCCCGGAACTGCTCATTACCGATAACGAGGCTGAAGTCAGCCCCGCCGCCAGGCGTTGCAGATATCCCTGCATCAAAGGACCAGTATAGGCATTCAACCAAGTGGCAATACCCCGTTCATACTCGCGATATTCAGGGAGTACTTCCGAAGAACAACATACAAATGCCAGATCTTTAATATGCTCTTTAACGCGCATTTCAAAACGCGGATCGAGAAAGGCGAACAACAAATTGATGGCAACCGCCGCGGGTTTCAGTCGGATAATTTCGTTGCTGAGATGCTGTAATTGCTCATCAGACATATCCTCTACAAGCTCACCATGAGCACCAATTCTACCTCCACACTCCAAACACAATTCGTGCGCGACAGGTGAATTCACAGCAGATGGCTGAAGCTGGTAAAGCGATTTTCTGGCTTGGCGACCAATACGTAACACATCTGATAAACCGGTGTTGGCGATATAAACCGTACGCACACCTTTGCGCTCCAGAACGGCATTGGTCGCGACTGTGGACCCATGCACAACTGCAAGATCGTCAAAGTCGACACCCAGATCGCGAACCCCCTGCAATATCGCCACTTCGGGCGCATGCGGAGTAGAGAGCACCTTATGAGTGAATAGCTGTCCCTCGCGCCACAACACGAAATCAGTAAACGTACCGCCTGTATCAACACCTAGAATTTTCACGCCTTAGACAACTCTTCCCGGTTACACCCCTTAGCCATTGCAAGATACAAGGCCTTTTGAGCACATTCAATCAAAGTTGGCAGCGCCGCCTCCGCACAATGGTTTGATCACACACTGCTTGTGCCGATGTCTGCACCAATACCTGCGGCTTTTCGCAGCACCTTCGCCATCATTTGACCTGTATCCGATGACTGACAGCCGTGCGCCGATGTAGCATGAAGAATATCGTGGAATTGTGCCATTGTTTGTTCGGCTTCAGAATCCCGCCCTGACCACCCCTGTCAGAGGTAGATTTTTTTTCATTGAAGCGTAATTTTGTATAGTATTGTAGCGATATTATCCTGATTTTTTACGAAGTGGCTTTACATAATATCGGCCTGAAAGCTGCATTGTCGATAACCACCAATTCAATAACACTTGTTTGTAATCGTTTTTGTAAAAACGACTTCCAAAAACTTCAAACGGGAAAAATGCCCCAGCAACATGAGTGATGAGATCTTAATTCGCGCGCAGCAAATCACCCGACGTTATGGCCATATCGTCGCGATCGATAATATCAGTTTCGAGGTGCGCCGCGGCGAAGTGGTAGGTTTTTTGGGCCCCAATGGCGCGGGCAAATCCACCACGATGAAAATCATTACCGGAAACCTGGCACCGACTTTTGGCAGTGTTGAAATCAATGGCTACGACATCATCGAGCATCCAAAAGAGGCAAAAGCGGCTCTTGGCTATTTACCCGAAACACCGCCGTTGTATAAGGATTCCACAGTAAACGAGTACCTGCGCTTCTGCGCCAGACTCAACCACATTCCGCGCCCGCGCATAAAACAAACAATAGATACTGCACGAGAACGTTGCGGTTTAGCCGATGTAGGGAAACGCCTGATCGGCTCACTTTCCAAGGGTTACCAGCAAAGAGTGGGAATTGCTCAAGCTATTATTCATTCGCCGTCAGTGGTTATACTTGATGAGCCCACTGTTGGCCTTGATCCAATTCAAATACGCCAGATTCGTACGTTGATACGCGAATTGGGCAAGGATCACAGTGTTATTTTATCCACGCATATTTTGCCGGAAGTACAAAGCATATGTGATCGGGTTAAAATCATACACAAAGGTAAAATCGTACTCTCAGAAACCATGCATAGCCTCAATCAGAAAATTCAATCCTCTCAAACTCTGATTGCGCTTACCTCTCCGCCGCAACACTTCGATGAGCTTACGAAGATTGCAGGCGTAGAGCAGATAGAAACAATCGACCATCAGCATTACAAAATTCATCATCACCCCGACCACAACCCGGCAAACGCGATTGTTGCCCTTTCAGTGCAAAACAACTGGGGACTCTATGAGTTGATACCGCACAAAATGTCGCTGGAAGATGTTTTTGTCGATATTACTCAGCAGGAAGAGGTACTGGAGTAATGTTTACGATTGCCGCCAGAGAATTCCGCTGCTTGTTTCAAACTCCCTTAGCCTGGGCAATACTCGCAGTGTGCGAGTTTATCGTGGCCTATTTATTTCTGGGACAAGTCGAACTCTTTTTGCAGCTACAAAGCCAGATGTCGGCATTACAGAACTCTCCTGGAGTCACTGAATTTATCGCTGTTCCAACGTTTGCCAATGCCGCTGTGATTATTTTACTCATCATCCCACTATTGACCATGCGTTTGGTTAGCGAAGAAAGACGCAATCAGACTCTACCACTATTATTCAGCGCGCCGGTCTCTATGCTGGAAATCGTACTCGGTAAATTCCTTGGTGTAATGGGTTTTCTGGCAGTGTTAGTTTTACTGATTTTACTCTTACCCTTGTCACTATTGTTAGGCAGCGGCCTTGATTTTGGACGTCTATGGGGCGCTTTGTTCGGCCTCGTTTTGATGATATCCAGTTTCTCTGCACTTGGCCTGTATCTATCAACTCTCTGTCAGCAGCCTTCTTTAGCCGCCGTACTTAGTTTTGGCGCCCTGGTTTTATTATGGATAGTAGAACTGGCAGGGAATTTTTTCGAGCAGGGGCGCCTGCTTTTTGAATATCTTTCTCTGCTGCAACACTACCAGATGATGCTACAAGGCATTTTCCGAAGCAGCGACCTGGTGTATTACTGTTTATTTACCGCTTTATTTCTACTTCTGAGCTACCGTCGGCTGGATGCCGATCGTTTACAACTATAGGGAAATATTGTGCAGATAAATCCTAAAGTCAGACGCCGGTTACAAATTCAGAAAAGCATATTTCTGTTTTTAGTAGGCCTCATCATTATTAGCCTTGCCTGGCTAAGCAAAATCTACGAATTTCAGTCTGATTGGACACACAGCTTAAAAAACACCCCGTCTCGCATGGTGCTCGGAGTATTGGGAAATGCTCACGGACCGATAACCGTGACTGCATTTATTAGCGAAAGCAATAGCGAATTAAGAAAAAGCGTTACCCAGGATATCGAGTTTTTTAGGCGTTATAAAAATGATTTCGTCTTAAAATTCGTCGACCCGATCACCGATCCTGGACTGGCTCGCGAGCAGAATATTAATGCCGAGGGCGAACTGGTAATTGAATACGAGCAACGTAGCGAAAAATTACGCCAACTCGATGAACAGACTGTAGCTAATGCAATACAACGTCTTCTTAGAAACGAGAAAAGCTGGATCACATTTCTAGAGGGTCATGGCGAACGCTCGCCCTTTTCCGATGGAAACCTGGAATACAGCGTACTGAGACAGCAACTCGAGACTAAAGGCTTTAACGTCCGAACAATTAATCTGGCCAGCCAGGCCAACATTCCGGACGACACATCCACCCTGGTAATTGCAGACCCGCAAAACAATCTGCTGGACGGTGAAATACAACTGATTCAGGAATATGTAGACGCGGGCAAAAACCTGTTGTGGTTAAACGAGCCACACACCGCAGTAAACCTTGAATCTTTAGCTGAACAACTTGGCATCGAAATACTTCCCGGAATGATTGTTGATTTTAGTAGCCAATTATTAGGAATATCAGATCCGCGCTTTGTTATGATTCCGGAGTATCCCACTCACCCTATCACTAATAATTTTCAGACCGTCACATTATTTCCAACCGCTGTCGGAATGGAATACCTTGAGGCAGGCGACTGGGACACAAGCACGTTGCTGGAAACACTTCCGCGTAGCTGGATAGAAACTGAGGAACTCAACCCCAACGATGAGATCACCATGGATGCAGGCATTGATACGCCTGGCCCTATCAGTTTGGGACTCGCCGTAACCCGCTTTATTGGGCAGGGAAATTTGGGCGAGGCTGAACGTGACCCGTTGGAAACTGGTCAGAGTGAACTCGATATGGAAGAGCAAGAAATCAGCGCAGAACATCAGCAGCGGATTATTGTGATCGGCGATGCCGATTTTATTGCGGACGCTTATATCGGTGAAGCAGGAAACCTCGACCTGATTTTAAACACTTTTAGTTGGCTCACAAAAGACGACGCCATGATCAATATCCCTGCCAGATCACTGGTTGATAAACAACTGAATCTTAGTTTATCCAAACAACTTTTTATCACCATAAGCTTTCTTGTTATCGTCCCTTTAACTTTAATCGCTTTTGGCGTGACAATTTGGATTAGAAGACGCAGAACATAATGAAGAAAAATATGATTATAAATATTACTCTGGCTGTAGCTGCATTCACCCTAATCGTAAGCATTTATCTAAGCCGTGACCAAAACCCAGCAAGCACGGTTCAAACTAAGGATTTTTCGTTCAAGTCAGCACCCTCGGTCATCAATATTACCCGCCTGGGCGAATCCAATGTACAACTCAAACTAAGTCCCACTGGTTGGCTGTTAAACCATAACACCATCGATAAATTGTGGGTCAGGGCCAACCATTGGAAAGTGGAACAAATCGTCAATTCACCGCAAAACTTCGCTGCAATCTACGTCGCACCAGCAAATACACCTGAAAAGTACGGCATGAAGAATCCGATCGTCACGTTGACTCTTGGCGGCCTACACGTCGTATTTGGTGACACAGACCCAATCAAGAAGAGGCGCTATGTGTTAATTGAAGAATCAATCTACACTATTAATGATGATATTTATCAACACCTGATCTCAGACTACTATAGTTTTATTGATAACTTTGTCCTTCCACAGACAGCAAAAATAACAGGGATAGATACGCAACGCTATAAACTGCAGCAAGACAAAAACGGCAAGTGGAAATCTAGTTTTACCAACCCGTCAACCGCTGATCATATCCAGAAGCTATTAGATGAATGGAGCAACCTAACGGCGCTCAATGTTCAAAAAATTTCTGAAGGCTTATTCAAAGAATCAGTTACCATACGCTTTGGCGACGGTACAGACATAGCTATCCGCGTCTCTCAAGAGGAAAAGCAATTTCGCATGCAAAACCTGAAAACACAGTTTGAATACAACATAAACCCCGAAACGTATCAGCGTTTATTTCCTGAAAAATTAAATTAATGCCTGAATTACCTGAAGTCGAAACAACCGTGCGCGGAATTGCTCCGCATATTTCAAACCAGCGCATATCTGATGTCGTGGTAAGGCAAACCAAGTTACGCTATCCGGTGCCCGACATTCTTCACACAACACTTAGGCGCCAAATCCTGACCAGCGTCTCTCGACGCGCTAAATATCTGCTATTGCACTTCGAAAACGGTACGATGATTATCCACCTTGGTATGTCCGGTAGTTTACGCATATTGACCAGCGATCAGGGACCGGGCAAACACGACCATGTCGACTTAATATTTGAGAATGGCAAGATCTTGCGCTATCGGGATCCCCGCCGCTTCGGCATGATAGATTGGACGGATCAATCACCTGAATCCTACCACCTACTTTCAAAGCTAGGACCCGAACCATTTGATGTCGATTTTAACGGAGGGTATTTGTTTCAGCTTTCAAGGAAACGCAGCATACCTGTAAAACAGCTGGTCATGGACAATCATGTCGTCGTTGGCGTAGGAAATATTTACGCCAGCGAATCATTATTTCTTAGTGGAATAAGACCAGGCAGACGAGCAAACCGAGTCACTCAGACTGAGTTCGATACCCTGGCACGTAATATCGTGCAGGTACTTCAACAGGCGATTACCCAAGGCGGAACGACCTTAAAAGATTTTACCAACAGTGATGGCAGGCCCGGATACTTTGCACAGTCATTAAATGTTTATGGCCGTGCAGGTGAACCATGTACGACATGTGGCTCGGAGATCAAATCAAAGACTATCGCTCAGCGAAACAGTTTCTACTGCCCAAGGTGTCAAACTTGAACGTCGTCTCGCACCGGCAGTCGTGATATGAAAAACAGGGAAATACTCGCCATCATCAGTAGTACCGCTTTTAGCCAAATATATGGGGCAAAAAATATGATGGTAACGCCAAAGCTTAATATAACTAAAACTATCGCGGTTTTTTTACTTTTCGATGGGATGGATTTAGTTTCCCGCCATTGGCGAATAGACGGACCAAACCAACGATTTTCCAATAACCACCAGTAAAATCGTTCTGAGCTGCGCGCATAGCAAGCTGCAGCCAATAGAAGAAAAGGCGTGGTTGGCAAACCAGGCACTACGATACCTATTATGCCCAGCCCAACGAAAATCGTACCCGCAACGAGTAATAAGATTCGAAGCGCTGACGATCGCACTATTCGGGCAGTATGACTATAATCTTCGCTCATCATCTTAACGTGTCGACACTATGACGAAAAAAATTCAATTTAACCTCATTTCCTTGCTGATGTTCATGAATATCGCCACAGGCGCCTATGCTTTTAGTAATGCAATTTATTTGTCGGAAGCGCAGATACAGCAACGTGTAGACAGCGCCTTTCCCCAAAGCATCGGCACTACAACACTAGGCGCTCAATTTCACACCCCTAAAGTACATTTAAGTAAAAACGAAAATCGCGTCACGCTGGAAGTCATGGTTAAACTTCTCACGCCCTCTTCCAGCCAGCAAGCTGCAAAATTATTCGTCAGCGGTACACCATACTACGTTCCGGAACAGGCAGAGTTTCGGCTTAATAGTCTAAATGTAGACGCCCTGGATATTAAACACCTGAGTGCAAACGAAGCCATTCAAATACAGATATTCGCCAATCTGGCTTTGACGGAAGTCATGTTAGACATCCCGATATACACGTTAAATGATAAAGATTTGAGGGAGAAAATTGCGAAGAAGCGCCTCAAGAGCGCACGCGTTGTAGACGGTCAACTGGAGTTGGAAATGTCTTTGGATTAGAGAGACTTTTTCAGTTCCTCTCCGGCGGATTCAATTAGCTTTTCAAGGTCCCAACCGTAATACTCATTGCCGCTATAACCAATGAGCTTTTTGCTAAGACGTTTGCCATTTTGGGCAAACAGCATAACGGTTGGCGTTACCCTTACGTCGTAACGATGCGCCAATTCCTCACCCGAGGTAGAACCGCCGTCAAAATCCTTGATAGGACGATAGCTGTCTATCATTACTTTGCGAATGATAACTTTACGGGTGAATTCATCACTGCGCGCCATAGGGAGGAGGTGATCCGCTTCGAGACGTTCACAGTAGCCACAATCCTCCGCAGCAAACATAAGCATAACCGGCAGTCCAGAATCGCCAATCTGCACACCAAGCGTCTGAAAGTCATCAGGAACAGGAATTCGCGATAAATCCGCATAAAGTGAAATCGGTGACAAACATATCAAGCCGATTCCAGCTAGTAACCCCTTGAAATACATACCCCACCTGCAAAACAACTAAAACTTAGCTCGATACTTAGATAATATAGCAGCAACCCTAGTTCCTTTTTATAGATCTTTCACCCCAAATTTTACATATATGTCACAAAGTCTCTTTGATATTGCGATTATTGGTTCAGGTCCAGGAGGCTATCGGGCCGCTGTTATTGCCGCATTAAGAGGGCAACAAGTCGCTATTATTGAGAAACATCAGTGGGGTGGCTGTTGCCTGAACCGTGGCTGCGTCCCTAAGAAAGACTGGTATCACACCGCCAGGCTTCTGGAACAACAACATTATTATTTACGCGGAATAGAGGGCAAGCTAACTGCCGACATCCAGCAGGCATGGCAACATCAACATCAAATCGTCTCGAATGTTAGAGACAGCTATATTCAGTACATGCAGCGATTGGGAATTCGACAATACCAAGGACATGGCCGGCTACAGGACAGCAATACCATAGCAATAGAACGTGCCGATACGGTAGAACACATAAGTAGTCGTTTTTGTATACTCGCCAGTGGTTCGACAGCACGAATTCCCCATGGATTCGAACCCACTGAACTTAAAGTCCTGACGACGGATATGCTGTTTGAAAGTGGCGTTCCCGCAGGTAAACGCGTTGCAATCGTCGGCAGCGGCGTTATTGCTTCAGAGTTTGCCTATATCCTTACTCAATTGGGACTGGATGTGAGCTGGTTATGCAGGAGCCGTCCTCTCCATCGTTCTGAGTTCAGCCAACCGGCTCTCACTAGCCTCAGTAACGCCTTTGAGGGACTTGCAATCGCCCCGGTTTACTACAAAAGCCTTGAAGTATCTGCAATTGGAGACAATGTAACGCTTACTCGGGATGAGGAAACTCTAGATTTTGACTGGATATTGCTAGCCAGCGGGCGAATTCCTCACACTAGCGAACTGGGGTTAGAACACACTCAGGTACAGGTTTCAAACGACGGATTCATTTTACGCGACGAATATCTGCAAACTAAGGACCCTCAGATTTACGCCATTGGCGATTGTGCATCTCCACAGATGACAGCTAATCAGGCGCTTGATGACGCGTCGGTAGCGATAGACAACATACTCCAGGCACGCACAAGAAAAAGCCGTCCTATTGATGTCCCCCAGGTAGTCTACAGTGCGCTGGAACTGGCGCGTGTTGGATTGAACGAGGACCAGGCTGAAGACGCCGGGCATGAACCGGCTGTTGGATTCGCGTCTTTCGAGCATTCCCCTCTCGCGCTAGGCAAAGACCAAACCCAAGGCTTTGTCCGTATTATTGGTGATATGGACAGTGGTCAATTTCTCGGAGGTGAAATCGTCGGCGACGATGCGGGAGAATTGATTCAATTATTGGATTCTCCTTCTGGCGATAGCCAATTTTTACGCCACCTGCTTGCACGCTCAGTCAACCATCCCAGCCGCGCGGAGGAACTGGTCAACGCCGTAGAGACCATGGCGAGCAAATGGGGCATGGGTGAACTACTGAATCGCGGTCCCAGCACTAAAGAATAGCGACAACAAATAGCTAATCGACGCTTAATCAATTAACGCTATCTTGCAATTCAAATAACCTACCCGAACGTATTATTGCCTTTTGTTTTTGTCAGTGGCATGGTGCCGAGCTGGAGAGGGTGTTTGCAGTCACAGGCCCTATGGCTATACTGATAAGCAGGAGGTGGTTTCGATGGAATCCGGATGGATTAACCCCAAACGTGGTCTCACTGATCTCTTTCAACTCCCCCACAATATTGACGGGCTGGTGAGCAGCCTGAATAAAGATCTCTATATCAGCCCGGAAAAAATCCAGGGTATTTCCCGCCTTGTGGGCAATAGCGCGCTGAAGAGAGATTTTACTGGTCCGCGCCTGTTTATTCGAGCCGAATACTCAGAGTGTCTGCAGCAGGACCGAAACGGTTGGCTGGATGCGCTCAACATTCTTGGGCTGAATGAAGAAACACGCATCTTCAGCAAAATGGATATTACAAATTATACCGAAGAAGTTATCACTCACTGCGCCACATTTTTGTCCGAGTTTGGCAAGGTTCACAACATTTACGCCCTGGCCTTACCGAAAAACGAGAGCATCATGGGCATCGTACGCGCCTCCAAACTAGCCGACATTAATCCCTTGCTCGCGCGCTGTAGTGAGCGGATATATTTCCCTATCATCCATCCCGACTGGGTAACCGAATATCCACAGTATTAAATATAAAAAAAGGCTCCTTGCGGAGCCTTTTTTCTGATGCGTTTTTGTTAATCCAATTTAGCCCAAACTTTCTTCTTCCATATCCACAATAGCAAAGTAAGTAGCACTAAATAGGCAATGACCCATACCCCCAGGCTTTTACGGGCATCCGCATTCGGATCAGATGTCCATACGAGGAATGCCACGACATCCTTGATACGTTGCTCCTGGTAAGCGCGTCGATTTTCATCGACTTCAACCGACCAATCAAAGATATCCGGCATGCGTATCCCCGGAAACAATTTGTTGTCGTATTGATTCTCTGCCGTCTCATGGTATGAAGTGAGCAAGGTGTAGATATACTTGTCACCTTTTTTGCGCGCCTTGGCCATCAGAGACAAATCTGGTGGCACCATGCCAAAGGCCTTGTTCGCCACCGATGGCTTCATCGACGCCGACAATACCTCGTCCATCGCTTTGTCCCCGCGAAAACCATTGATTTCCTCTTCACTAAAACCAATATCGAGAAGATTGCGATAACGGATATATTTCAGCTCGTGGCAAAGGTTACACACATTCATAACCACTTTTGCGCCGCGTTGATATGCCTCCTGACTCAACTCGATATCGACGTCGGCAAGCGGATGCTCCGATGAGGAAGCGATGGCCTGAGCCGTAAACAAACCGCTACCGATAAAAAACATCGCTGAAACAAGGAAAGATTTTTTCATTATTTTTTTCTCCTTGCCATTTTTTCGGCTGCGCGCTGTTTGCGCTGCATGACTTCCGCATCGACAAGTTCCTGCACTTTTGGCGGCAGACCTCGCTTGAGCAACCAGGCCTCTTCCTTACGTGAAATAACTGGCAACAGAGCAAATAATCCGAAGTACATAAATGTTGCAAACTGGCCAATCGGAATCAGCATGCCTTCTGGCGGTTTGGCGCCGACATAGGCTAACACCACCACATCAATGGAAAAGACGATAAAGAGTATGCGATAGAACGGCCTGTATCTCGCCCCGCCGGGAATTGATGATCGATCCAGATAAGGCATTGCAGCAAATATCAACAAGGACAATGCCATCGCCACAACTCCACCAAGAAGATCGGGCACCGCACGCAAGATCGCATAGAATGGTAAGAAGTACCATTCGGGAACAATATGCGCCGGCGTCTTCAGTGGATCGGCCGGAATGTAGTTATCTGCTTCGATAAAGGTATTGGGCGCATAAAACATAAAGTAGGCAAAGATAATCAGGAAAATGCCTATGCTAAATGCATCCTTAACCGTGAAGTACGGATGGAATGGAATATTGTCCTTGGCACCCAGATTCAGGCCGGAAGGATTACTACTCTTCACCATATGCAAGGCCACCACGTGTATGGTCACCATCGCAAAGATCAGGAACGGAAACAGATAGTGCAGCGCAAAAAATCGCGAGACCGTTGGATCACCAACAGAGAAGTCACCGCGTAACCACACCACCAACTCGTCACCAATAAATGGTGTAGCGCGGAACAAATTAGTGATTACCTGTGCACCCCAATACGACATCTGCCCCCATGGCAGTAAATAGCCCATGAACGCCGTCGCCATCAACATGATGAGTAATATCTGTCCGGTCCACCACATCAATTCACGCGGCTGACGATAAGAGCCGTAGTACAGCGTTCTCGCCATGTGAATATAGATAACGATAAAGAATGCAGATGCGCCGGTAGAGTGCATATAACGGATCAACCAACCGTAGTTGACGTTACGCATAATATGCTCAACCGAATCGAAGGCCATGCCTGCATCGGCCTTGAAGTGCATTGCCAGGAAAATACCACTGACTAGCTGTATGACCAGTACCAGCCCAGCAAGGAACCCAAAATTCCACCAGTAGCTGAGATTGCGCGGTACCGGGTACTCCGTCAATTCGTGTTTGATAAACGCAGTAAGTGGAAAACGTTCGTCTATCCATGCAATTAATTTGTTGCTCATGACTCGCCCTCCCTATGCCTTTTTGCCAATGAGAATCTTATCCGCCGCTAAAAACTCATACGGAGGCAACTCCAGATTACGTGGCGCCGGCCCTCTCAAGATTCGGCCGCTGTTATCATAGGAGCTACCATGACATGGGCAGAACCAGCCATCTTTTTTGCGATTGGGCACGCAACCCAGGTGGGTGCATAAACCTATAACCACCAACCATTCTGGATTCTTGGCTCTGGCTTCATCAGGCTCGGGATCCTTACCTTCGCCCTCACCTTTCATTTGCTCAATTTCTTCCACGGTCCGACGCATAATAAAGACAGGTTTCCCCTGCCATGAAACCGTTTTGGACTCACCGGGCTGAATATCCTTGATATCCACCTCAGTCGTCGCCTTGGAAAGGACATCTCGCGACGGATTCATGCTTTGGATAAAAGGCCATGTGGCTGCAGCCATACCGCCAACCGCCACTACACCGGTTATAGATTCTATAAAGTCCCTACGCCCCTCATCTTCGGGGCCTTCATGTACCTTGTCAGTCATTGTTTCACCTTCGACACAAGCTGTAATTGCTGGATCTGGTTCGAGTTCATTGGCAGCGATTTATTTTAAGCTGGAAAAGTAGGCTGCCAGATCGGCGATATCTGTTTCGCTCAGGCCACCCACCATCGCGCTCATCATTGGGTTCTTGCGCGCACCCGATTTGTAGTCTCCAATAGCCTTGGCCAGATAAACCTCCTTCTGACCTTTTAGATTAGGAATCTCCGGTGAAAAGCTGATGCCATCCGGGCCATGACACCCACCACACACTCCTGACTTTTCCTGACCGGCTTTTACATCGCCAGCCACAGCAGTGTGCGTAAGCACCATGCCTAGTATGAAACCGTATGTAGCGACTGCGCATATGCGTTTGATTTTGAACATTCTGGTGGGTCTCCTGATTAAATATAGGCCTAAAGGCAGTTTAGACCCAATAGTAGGATTAAGTTAATTATAATATTTTAATATAGACATTAATTCGGATGATATTCAAAAACTTAGGAAAAAAGTAAAGTAATATTTCTTAAACGTTTTCTCGCTTACGTGCGAGTACTGATGGAATATACTTGGCAAACTCCCAGACGCCGAGAATAAGTAAAAAGGCAAAAGTAGCGGTGAGCGGATTATCCAGCACTGATACAAATCCACCAGTAACTAGAGCAAAAACAATAACTACGACATCAATTACAGCCTTATTCATAGTACATACTTCCCCAATTAATCCAAATTTCGACATTGGCTATCGTCTCGAACTGATGCTTACTAAAGAGTGATTTATCTCGTTGTTACAATGGTTCACAGAATTTCACTCATTTTACCAAGACCCATATAAGCAAAAGATAAACCAGATAAATCGTACAGCGCAGTGATCACCGTGCAGCTCGAAATAAAATATAGAAGAATATTTATATAAATCACATCCACCAAAACAGTCTACTTGGCAGCTGAACAATATTTGTTTTCAGGAATAGTGAAGAGGGAAAAATCGGTCTGGAAGCGGTGGTTAGAAAGATAAGGACATATCAAGATAGGCGCGAGTTTTAAATTCATTTGTGCTGCGAAACTCCCGATAGGAATCGGTAATATTCAGAAGTTTAGCATTGACCTCGCCGCGTACGCTGGCAAAACGGAATCCGCGATTCAAAACCATATCCCAACGGTTATATCCCGATACACGGCTTCCATCGCCTATCCAGCGCATGTCGCTAAGATGATACAGCGCCGAGCTCAGACGAAATTTCCAAGGAAGATGCATACTGGCAAGCATGCTAAGCGTGTGCTCAGGTACAGCTGAACTGACATTCTCGTAATTCATCCCCTCCGGAAACTCGGGACTATCGATAAATCGGAGATGCTGTCCATCCATCTTTGCGTATCCATAGGTAAATGCCAATGAAGCAAAAGTCGAAACATTCGATTTTATCTGCGCTTCAAATCCATATATTGTTGCGTTTGTGCCGTTATGGGTCAGGAAGGGCGCACGTATATCCTCCTGGCCTGCGGTAGCAATCGCGGCGGCAATTGTAGTCGGCTGCTCGAAGCCATAATCATTCGCGGTATATATCAGGTCTTCGTACTTCTCATGAAAAATCTTTACATCAAGCATGGTATTGACCTTGGGCAACTCCATGAGATATCCCAGTTCGGCTGACGTCAGTTTTTCAGACCTTAAGTCGTCTGAATGAATTCGTATCACCACGATATCTGTTCCATCGATTAACTGCGCCGAATGATAGACATTTGCTTCGAGTAAAGAAGGCGTACGTACTCCACGAGTCAACCCAAATCGTAAAGCCTGATGCTGACCAAGACGCAAAGTGGCGCCCAGTCTTGGTGAAACATACGAACCAACTATTTCATTGTGTTCGAGCATCGCGCCCAGATGCAAAGACAGAGGCTCTACTATGCTCCAGTTTATGCTGCCAAAAGCGCGCTCGCTCAAATCCGAAACATATCCCTCTTCGCGTATCAGCCAGCGACTTTTGAATCTATCAAGACGCATCCCCAAGCCCGACACAAAATTTATGCGAAATGGCTTAGAAGCCTGAATTTGATACTCCAATTCCATATCGAAGCGTTCTGCAGCGTTGTCATTGACGGCATACTGCACCATCAAATCTTCGATCTCAAACATGGCTGTCACATCGGCTGAGGTCAAGGAAATCCCTCCACCAGACATAGCTTCTGAAACTTTTCCAATATTGTATTGATCGTGCTGCTCATAATAATTGTGATATGCGCGCAAGGAAACTTCCTGGTGACTGGAAAGACCATGCGACCAACCTACACTTTGATAGTGCGATAATACGTCCCGCGGTCGTTCGAAGGTAAAGCCCACGCCGCCATCTGCGACGCCACTGCCCATTCCGCCGCCGCTCATACCAAACTGCATATCCAGCCGATCAAATGGCGTTGGAGTGTAAATCGTGCGCAGAAAACCAGAGACGATTTCCTGTGTGTCATGCATGCGATCAAACCCGGAGTCAGTCTTGTAGTTCAAGCTTGATACGTATTCCCATTTCCCCTGGATTCCGGCATATCTGGCTAAAATGCTACTCGCATTGATACCGTCAACAGAACGTCCCATCTCGCCGTTCAGGACATCGCCTGCAACGCTTCTCGCATCCAACAAACCGGTGCTCAATTTGACAAAGCCACCCTGCATATCAATGGGAATTCGGGTAATGATATTGATAACGCCAATAAATGCATTTGACCCGTATACCGGCGCGTTCGAGCCACGGATGACTTCGATGCGTTCAACTTCGTCCAGGGTAATGACCTGATTTGTCCAATCCACGGACGAAAACAGCGGCAGATAAATTGATCTGCCGTCAATTTGCACCTGCAAGCGACGGGACCATTCATCGCTTAAGCCGTGGTAAGTCACCAGTGGAAAAGCGCCGTTCACATATGTCATCTGCATACCCGGCACCAGACGAAAAACCTCCGCCAAAGTAGTGGCACCAGAGGCTTCAATCATATTTCTATCGATGGTCGTAACCGACATCGGTACTTCAGTGGCGGGCTGTTCGATGCGGCTGGGAGTTAACGTAACAGGAATATCAGAAAAGAAAATATCCTCGGTAACAAGACGATCACTGCTATCTTCAAGCGCAACTGCAGCGCCTGACATCAGGCAAAAAAGCAGCGTACTAAGATGCGTAAAACTTCTTATTTTCAAGGGTAATTCCAGTATTAATCACTGTGGCGGCACTGTACCCGATAGAATAGTACAAAGGCAATAAGGAGCTAGTCTAAAAGTGCTAGACAACCGTTCGGATTGGGCAATTGGAATTTTCCAAAAAGGAAGAGTAAGAATGGTGCCCAGGGGCGGAATCGAACCACCGACACGGGGATTTTCAGTCCCCTGCTCTACCGACTGAGCTACCTGGGCAACAATGTTTACCGTGAGCCGGCAAACGAAGGTGCGTATTAAAGCTGTTGAAGCCTCACTAGTCAAGCTGGATTTCTAGTGGGCGAGAATTTCTCTAATATCTTATTGAGTTGGCGGGACAAAACCTTCAGGCGTCGCTCCGCCGTCACCAAAAAAGAATTTCTCCATTTGCTCTTCAAGGAATTTACGCGCCTTGGGATCGATAGGACTGAGACGGTATTCGTTCAACAACATGGTTTGCTGTTTTATCCACATTTGCCAGCCTTCCTTGGAAACATTTTCGAAGATTCGCTTACCCAGGTCTCCCGGATAGGTAGGACGGTCCAGACCTTCGGCTTCTGTTCCAAGTTTTACACAGTTAACCATACGTGACATCAGAGTAATTCCTCATTTTCCTGCATCAAAGCATCTAATAATTTTCGTACCGGGGCTGCAAGACCCACGGTTTCTGCTGAGACGCTGTTATACCAGACCGTGGCTGTTGGTTCCATAACACCGGGCGTAGGGTTATCCACATAAGCGATCAATGGCTGTATATCTAAATGAAAATGACTAAAGGTGTGTCGCATCGTTGCCCAATGCCTAAGACCGGCTATCTCAAGCCCAAGCTCAGTGCGACACCACTCTACAGTATCTACATCTTGCGCAGGCTCAGGAAATGACCACAATCCTCCCCAGATACCACTGGGTGGGCGGCGTTGAAGCATTATTTCTCCTTGCGCATTTTTCAGTAAAAGCATACGGGTTTCGCGCACCGGGATACGCTTTTTCGGCTTCTTGCGCGGAAACGCTTGCGCATCACCGACCAACAAGCCCTGGCATTCACTGGCAAGAGGACATCTTTGACAGGCGGGACGACTACGTGTGCAAATCATTGCACCCAAATCCATCATCGCCTGATTGTATTCAGAAACACGTTCGGCAGGCGTTGTCTCTCGGGCCAACTCCCATAGGAAACGATGTACGTCGGGCTTTCCGGGCCACTCATCCACTCGGTAGAAACGGCATAGTACGCGTTTAACATTACCGTCCAGTATGGCGTGGTGCTGTTGCAAAGCAAGCGAAAGAATCGCACCCGCAGTTGATTCCCCTACCCCGGGTAGCGCCAAGGCCTGCTCAAATTCACCAGGAAATTCACCTGCATGTTTGTCACGAACTATTTGCGCCGATTTGTGCAGATTACGCGCGCGTGCGTAATAGCCCAGGCCAGACCAATAATGAAGAACGTCGTCAATGGGTGAGTTTGCCAGGGCGAGCACATCCGGAAATCGAGCCATAAAGCGCTCAAAATACGGGATCACCGTCGCAACCTGTGTCTGTTGCAACATAATTTCGGATACCCAAACCTTGTACGCAGACTTCTGGATTTGCCACGGCAGTGACTTACGACCAAACTCATCGTACCAGGCAAGCACAGCTTGAGAAAAACGCATATTTTTACCCCAATTTGGTCTGACGCAAAAGTCGTGGTAGGCTACCGGAACTTTTTTAAATTTCCAAATTTTGGGTTATGGCGAGTCAGCAAACACGCAATCTGACGATTAAGAATGACAGCGGTAAGCAGTGCTCCGGGCAGATGCACTATACGGCTTTCACATCTGCCGATCGCACAAAACGCGCAGTGCTTTCGCTCCTTGCATGCTGGCTGATTGCCGGTGTTACCTTGTTTATTCCTATTGCCCACTTTTTTCTGGTACCGGCCTTTTTAATCGCCGGCCCGGTTTTATTTTTTCTGCGAATCAAACAAGACGACGCCAAGGAAAAAGCCGAGGGTACGTGCCCAAACTGTGATCAGGCTATTACCGTCGCACTAGAAAATACCGACAAACTTCCTAAGCGGACATACTGTCCATCTTGCGATAAAGCCATAGAGATAGTCGCGTCTGACTGATCGATGAGACCAATATGCGATTAATTATGGGATTTACCATTCTGGGAATTTTTATTGTGTCGGCACTCATCAGTATCGGCCTTTTCCTATTTCAGATTGGCGTCTTTAACCAATAATCTTTCCAATTCCCGTTCTAATTCCCCTTGGGTAATAGCGCGATTAAAACGAACCGCCAGTCTGCCTTCACGATCAATGATAAAAGTCGTAGGTACGACGCCAATTCCGCCTATTCGGCGCGCCTGCAACGCCGGTAAAAATCCTGAACGCAACAATATATTACGGCTATGCAGATAGTCATTCACCCGAGTTCTGGCAGTTACCTCTTCATTGGCAAGCACCACCTGAACACCTCTTCGTTCCCAGGCTTGCCCGACTGATTGCAACATAGGCAATTCGGCACGACAAGGGGCGCACCAGGTGGCCCAGACATTCAAAACAACGATTTGGTCTGCCGGAAATTCAAGCGTTTTGCCCGTAACATCTTCCAGTTCCAGAGCGGGAAATTCATCGCCGACAGACATTCCCTGACCGCCCAATTCCTGCAAAGCAGGCCATGCCATGAAGACAAAAAATGCTATTACAAGCAACCAGATAAACAAGGTTCCAGAAACTTTCATACATACACCAAGAACGTCACTTTAGCACTCTATAAATATATAGTTTGCTGCAATGTAACCGATAAAGTCAGAGTCGGAAAGAAATTCAAAATATTAATCAGGACTTTGTCTACATATAGCGCTCATTGTTATGGATAAGACATCATCGGAAAACAGACACCGTTGGTATCACGCCCTTCCGGTAGACAGAGGCATTATTCTCGCGCTGCTTATCGTCGCCATTATTCCCGTGTCCCTACTCGGTATCAGGTTGTTTCAGGTAGCATGGGATAACGCATGGGAAGAAACCAAGGAAAAGCAACAACTCTTAGCGCAGAATTTAACCGTCCCGGTAAAACAATACACCCACAATCACATAGCCATGCTGCAAGTTCTCGCTCATGCAATTGCCGAGGGGATTGAAGGCATGATGCCTGCTGGACTGGTGGTGCATCGCATGCAGGACTATCTCGACTTTACGCCAGGCTTCACCGCTGTTACCTGGGTCGACACCGACGGCAAAGTTATCGAACACGTTTTCAAACACACTCACCATAACGAACCAAAAAGAATTATAAATAAATTTTTACACCAAGTCATAACGACAGGTGAGTGGGCAATCTCGCCACTGCAGAAAAATTTCTATAACACCGAACCTGTCGTTATTGTTGCGGTACCGATTGAAGACTCCGCTGACAAGATTCATGGCGCGGTGTTTGCCGAACTTGACCTGACTAATCTCGAAGCTTTTCGCAAAAATACAGAATTCGGTGAAAACGGGTTCGCTTTTTTTGTTGATGCAAAAATGCAAATTTTGTCACATCCAAACAAAATTCTAATCAATACCGTATCGCAACTTGCTGCTGCTACTCGCGTAGTAAAAGGTAACAAAGGTCTCAATGTAATCAGAGATTCATCGACAAACGAGGAATTAGTTGTCAGCTTTGCACCGGTAGAAGATCTGGGCTGGGGGGTAATAATACAACAACCCAAACAAGAAATTTACGCGCAGTTTGTCGAATTCATCTGGACACAACTGAGTTGGGCCTTAGTAGGTCTATTGCTATCCCTTGTCATCGGCATACGCATATCGCGCTGGGTGACACTACCGATCAACCGTTTGATGGCTGCCAGTGCCGACTTGATCAAAAATGATTTGAATGGCACCTTGCCTGATACCAATCCGCTTTCTCCGCTAGAAATTCAAAATCTGTCGCAGACCATTGGAGAGCTCACTAATGGTTTTCGAAAGTCGCAAAACGACGTTTATGATCTCAATGCTTCATTACAAGAAAGAATCGATCTCGCCACGAGAAGACTGCGAGAAACCAACGCACATCTCGAGATTGCTCTGGCTCAAGCCGAACAGGCAAGTCGCGCAAAGGGAAACTTTCTTGCCAACATGAGTCATGAATTGCGCACACCTATGAATGCAATAATTGGATATAGCGAGATTCTAGAAGAAATCGCAGACGAGCGTAAACTCGAAGACTTGTTACCGGATATTCGAAAGATTTTATTCTCAGGACGACATTTGTTGGCCTTGATCAGCGATATCCTTGATCTGTCAAAAATTGAGGCGGGAAAAATGCAACTCCACCTCGACATCTTTAATATCAAAGACACGTTCGACGAAGTGTTAGCTTCAGTACAACCGCTGGTGGAAAAGAACTGCAATACCCTGGAATTGCAGTTCACCAACATACGTACTGAAATGTTCGCCGACGCCACCAAGGTACGCCAAGTGTTGCTCAACATACTAAGCAATGCTGTAAAGTTTACGCAAAACGGAAAGATTGAAGTCACGATCAAAGATGCCGCCGAAGCGAGAGACCCGTTTATCGAAGTAGTTATTCGTGATAACGGAATTGGCATATCCAAAAAGCAGATGAAAAACCTGTTTCAGGATTTTTCACAGGCGGACTCTTCCACTACCAAGAAGTTTGGCGGGACCGGCCTGGGCCTTGCGATTAGTCGTCGATTTTGTCGCATGATGGGTGGCGATATCACCGTTGAAAGCGAGCTAAGCAAAGGATCGAGTTTCAAGGTGTCTCTGCCCGTTTATGTCAGCGACCCTATGAGTAATCACGAAAACAGTCCAAGTCTAGAGCCTTCGGCATCCAGCTCACACGCTGAAATTGAACATCAGCAAGCAGCCAAAAGAAAGTAAACCTCATCATTTAGCCCGAAAGCTTTCGGCTAAAGCGCAATATAAATTTCGCCCCACCTAACTCGCTACTTTGTGCTTCCATTTGTCCGTCATAGGCTGAAACAATATCACTCACTATCGCGAGCCCTATTCCCGTACCGCCACCTTGCCCATCTGACCGAACGCCTCTATCCATAATGCGCGCCGCAAGCATTGGGTCTATACCTGGCCCGTCATCTTCGACAATAAAACTCAGCAATTCAACTCCTGCGTCAGTCTCTCCATATAGGCTTACTTTGACATGGCTATGCGCCCACTTGTAGGCGTTATCAAGCAAATTTCCTGTTATTTCCATAAAGTCGGATTTATCGCCATAGAAGATGACATCATCACCAAGATCCAGTTCTACTCGTATATTTTTATCGACGTATACTTTATCCAGGGACTTGACCAATTTGCGCACGTATTCCGTTACATGTTCTGGTCTGATCAACGGTGCTTGCCCTGTCGTCGCGGCCCGTTGTAGTTGATAACTGACAATCTGATTCAGGCGATCTACCTGTTCGATAACCACTTCGCTGAGTTTTCCATCATCTTCCTTGGCTTCCGCGGCACCCTGCAACAATGCTAACGGTGTTTTAATACTGTGTGCCAGATCTGCAGAGGAATTGCGATAACGCTCGAGTCGAACGCGATTACTTTGAATCAAAGCATTTATATTATCTGTTAAGCCTAATAGTTCTTCTGGATATTCGCCTTCTAGCGTCGTTTTATCTCCCATTTCAATCTGCTTTATTTCAGATGCAGCAAGGCGCAAAGGGGCCAAACTCCAGCGCAAAAGAACGGTTAGCGCGATTAATAATATGACGGCAATCGCCAGCAAGAAGAAAGTCAGTTCCCCGCGAAAGCGTTTTATGTTGCGCTTATAGTCATCAAGGGATTCAATAATACTGATAGTATAATGTTCCTGATAACGATCCTGGTCCCAGGACACACCAAAGTCATAAACGAACAAACCCCTGCCACGATTATCTTCAACCTGTTTAAATCGTGACATGGTTTCCGGCACCTGCGTTTGTGGAGGTAGTGATAGACTACGAAACGAAACCGATTGCCAAGCCACAGTACCGTTTTCATGCACTATCCTGGCATAGAGGCCATCATCAGTCTGAAAATAGCGTGCTACCGGCATAACCTGTGGAATATAGATTCCGCCTTCACTGTCGAACTCAGCTACGGCAATCAATGTGAACACATTGTTTTGTAGACGCTCTTCAATTGCTTTCATCACAGTGGTGCGATAAGCCTTATCCAGTGCGTAAAAGGTCAACCCAAGAAAGATAACAAGAAGAATAGCCGTAGTGGTAATTAGACGTAGTGTGAGAGAGCGAAGATGCATGACTTATTCATTACACAGAACGAAACGATAACCTCTACCGCGCAAAGTTTCGATAGGTTTAAATTTATCCTGTGGATCGATTTTTTTGCGTAATCGTCCTACGAAGACCTCGATCACATTGCTGTCTCTATCGAAGTCCTGCGCATAAATATGTTCAGTCAATTCTGTCTTGGAAACGACTTTTCCCTGATTGAGCATTAGATATTCAAGCACCTTGTACTCGAACGCTGTCAGATCAATACTGCTGCCATCTACGCGTACGTCTTGCTTATTGGTATCCAGCTCAACTGGCCCACACACAATAACCGCCGATGACTTACCAGAGGCACGACGCACTAAGGCTCTGACTCTCGCCAGTAATTCTTCTATATGAAATGGCTTGACCACATAGTCATCAGCACCAGCTTCTAGCCCTTCTACCTTGTCTTGCCATCTGCCGCGCGCGGTGAGAATAAGAATTGGATAGCTCTTTTCTTCTTTACGCCACTGGGCAATCACTTCCAGGCCAGAGATACCGGGCAATCCAACGTCGACAACTGCGACATCATAGGGATACTCACGCCCCATATACAGACCTTCCTCGCCAGTGGCGCAGGAATCTACTGCATAAGATTCGGCTTCCAGACGACGAACCAGTTGCTCCCTCAAGGTAGCTTCGTCTTCAATGACCAGAACTCGCATTGTGCTTTACTCTCGATGTAATCAAACAGGATTATAGCGTGCAAAAACTTAATATTTCGATAAAAAGGCCGTGGACAAGACATATAAAAAATTGGCCCGTTGTGACACGGGCCAGATAGAGGGAGGGGAAGACACAAGTCCGGGAGGAGGACTCTAGCAAACATAGAAACAAATTAGAGACCGAGAATGAAATCAACCAGCGTGGCGATATCTTCGTCTTTCACGCGTGGTGAGTAAGGAGGCATGGGTACGCCTTTCGTTACATCCGTCCAGTTACCTTTGCCGCCAGTTTTAACCTTCTTGATCAACTGGTCACGCGCCGCAGCATCACCTTTATAACGCCCCGCCACATCTTTCCAGGCAGGACCAACAACTTTTTTCCCAATCGCATGACAGGCAAAGCAACCGCTTTTCTTAGCCAGGGCTTCATCAGCCATTGCGTTACCTGACAGCAACGCCAGAAGGCTAACAGCAATTATCAGAACATTTTTCATAGGGATTAGCGCCTCTATAATTAATTTAACTGAGCTCCTGGTCTATTGGCGCAACCATCGCCAACAGACGTTAGAGAAAATATAGACTTTCCTGAATGAATAGCGTCTGAATACCGTCACCACCCTGATTCCAGAGAAAATACAGCCCTCGGCAATAAATTACTTATTGAAATGATAAGAAATTTTTCGCTACCGGCCTGTGCTTTGCTAATCTAGTCACAACTGGATAATTGCTGAATATTGATTCAGATATGGCCATACGCCCACAAACACCGCTAGAAAAGTATCAGACCGATCTCGCTCATCAGCTTATCAGTGCAGATCCTGCGCAGCAGAAAGCGGTCGTTCATACCCAGCGTTTATACGAAGACTTACTCAACTCTAGCCAAGCCCGACCCAATCTTTTTGGCAAACTGCTGAGGAAAAAGCCTCAAATCGTCAAAGGCCTGTACTTCTGGGGCGGGGTAGGCCGCGGCAAGACCTATATTTTGGATAGCTTTTACGAATGCCTACCGTTCTCGGCCAAACGCCGCGAGCATTTCAGTACTTTTTTCGGCGGCATCCACAACCTACTCTCCACTCTGCCTCGATCACCTGACCCCCTTAAGGTCATCGCTAAACGTATTGCCGACGAAACGCGGATACTTTGTATCGATGAATTTCATGTCGACGACATCACCGACGCGATGATTATTGCCGGACTGCTTGAGGCTTTGTTTGCAAGAGGTGTTGTGCTGGTAACTTCATCCAATATAGAAGTGACGCAACTATATAAGAACGGTTTGCAGCGAGATCGTTTTCTTCCTGCGATAACGCTCTTACAACAGTACACCGAGATCGTGCACCTGGAAGGTGAAACAGACTACCGAAAACTTTTACTGGAAAAACATGGCACTTATCATATCAATGCGCCGGAACAACAACTCGAAATTGAATTCAAATCACTGGCACCTGAAAACATACGCTGGCGCTTCGAGCTTATCCTCAACCGCCGTCCAATCTCGGCCATCGCGCAGTCTGCAGACATCGCCTGGTTTGACTTTGATCAGCTGTGTAACACCCCTCGCTCATCCAGTGACTACATCGCGCTGGCAAAAACCTACCACACAGTCATGCTCAGCAACGTCCCTGTGATGGGCGAAGGCAATAACGATATTGCTCAACGCTTCATACAGCTAATCGATGCTCTTTACGACCACAAGGTCAAACTTATAGTCGCGGCTACTCATTCCCCTGAAAACCTTTATAGGGGCAACACACTGGCATTCCCATTTCAGAGAACCGCTAGTCGTTTGCATGAAATGCGTAGCCAGGAATACCTCGCCAGCGCTCATCGGGGATAAGCACTTTTAGGGTTTACCGGAAAAAATGCTAAGATAGGGCCAATCACACAGACGCCAATTAAACAATTAATCATTCTGAAGAGCACCCCACGATGGAAATAATCATCAACGGCCAGACACGCGCTGTTCCCGAAGGCTGTACTGCACAGCAACTGGTTGAAATTCTGGAAATAAGCGGCGGCCGCATCGCGATGGAAGTCAACCGTGAAATCGTACCCCGCAGCACCTACACCGAGCACAAACTACGCGCGGGCGATGCTATCGAGATCGTACACGCCGTTGGCGGCGGCCAGCCCACACAATAGAGAGCCATACCATGTTAGAAAACGATACCTTTATTATTGCCGGTAAAACCTATTCCTCCCGACTTTTGGTCGGCAGTGGAAAATACAAAGACCTTGAGGAAACACGTCTCGCCACCGAAGTCAGTGGCGCGGAAATCATGACTGTTGCTGTTCGTCGCACCAACATCGGACAAATGCCGGGAGAACCCAATCTACTCGACGTCCTGCCACCGGACAAAATCACGTATTTGCCAAATACGGCGATGTGTTATACCGCAGAAGACGCCGTTCGTACTTGCCGCCTTGCACGTGAACTTCTTAACGGACATTCACTGGTAAAACTCGAAGTGTTAGGGGACGAAAAAACCCTGTATCCCGACGTAGAACAGACCAAGATCGCCGCGGCACAATTAATCAAAGACGGTTTCGACGTCATGGTTTACACCAATGATGACCCCATCGTCGCCAAACAGCTCGAAGAAATGGGCTGTGTGGCGGTTATGCCACTGGCCGCACCAATAGGCTCAGGCCTTGGAATACGCAATCCGTACAATATCCGCACTATCGTAGAGAACGCCAAAGTTCCCATTTTGGTAGACGCCGGTGTGGGAACCGCATCGGACGCTGCGATTGCGATGGAACTCGGTTGCGATGGCGTATTAATGAACACTGCTATTGCTGGCGCACGTAATCCCGTATTAATGGCCTCGGCCATGAAAAAAGCGATACAGGCCGGTCGTGAAGCCTATCTAGCCGGACGTATACCAAAAAGAGCCTATGCAAGCGCTTCCTCGCCGGTAGATGGCCTGTTCTTCTGACGCGATACTGTGAACGAAGAAACCAAACGCATGCGCACCGTGCGCAGCTTCGTCCGGCGTGAAGGTCGAGTTACTGTCGGCCAACAAAGGGCTCTGGAAAACCATTGGCAGGAATATGGACTCGACTACCGAGCATCCCCTCTGGATTTAACTACCGAATTTGGGCGAGAGGCGCCGCGGTGTCTGGAAATCGGCTTCGGTAGCGGTGACGCCATAATCTCCATGGCCACCAACCATCCTGAAGAAGATTTCCTCGGCATAGAAGTTTTTCGCGCGGGGGCGGGGCAAGTTATCGCACACGCGACAGAACACGGTTTGCACAATATCCGCGTTATGCTCATTGATGCTATAGATGTTTTAAAAAACATGATTGCGGATGAAACCCTCGATCGGGTCTACGTATTTTTTCCGGATCCCTGGCACAAGAAGAAACACCACAAGCGCCGCCTGATTAATTCCGAAAACGCGGCATTGATCGCAAGCAAGCTAAAACCTGGTGGTGACTTCTTTCTGGCTACCGATTGGGAAAACTACGCCCAACAAATGCTTCAAGTATTAGATGAATGCCCTGCTCTGGAAAATACCGCCGATGGCTTTGCCCCTCGCAACGAGAGAAGACCACTCACTCGTTTTGAAAAACGCGGCCAACGACTGGGACATGGCGTTTGGGATCTTCACTTTCGCAAGAGATTGGCGCGACATTTTTAACCGCTTTACGGTTTATTCAGCCCTAAAAGCGATAGAAGTCCATCAAGTCCACCAAGATTAATCATGCACCCCGCTTCTTGCTGCACTTTAGGCTTTGCGTGGTACGCGACTCCGAGGCCCGCAACTGACATCATCTTCAAATCGTTTGCGCCGTCTCCTACAGCCATAGCTTGTCGCGTAGAGATACCCAGCTCCGCACAAAGGGTTTCGAGATATTGCTGCTTAACGGCGGCATCGACAATCTGTCCATTAACCGAACCACATAAATGACCTTCTTCAATTTTTAGCTCATTGGCACGCGAATAATCGAGACGATATTTTTCCATAAGCTTACTAGTGAAATAGGTGAAACCTCCGGAAACCAGCGCAAACTTAATATCGTGATTTTTCAAACCGGCTAACATCACTTCCGCACCAGAGTTAAGTCGGAGCCTTTCCGCGAACACGGTATTCAACACATCCACTGACAACCCTTTGAGTAAAGCCACGCGCTGAGTCAATGACTGCGCGAAATCCAACTCACCTCGCATAGCTGCCTCAGTGACAGCTGAAACTTGTGCTTTTTTTCCTGCGAAATCTGCTATCTCGTCAATACACTCGATGTTAATAAAGGTCGAATCCATGTCTGAAATCACCAGCTTTACCTCAGCGGGATCAAATTCCTCTGGCAGATAATTGAAGTCAGCACCAACTTCCCTGGATAAACTCATCAATTCGTGGTGGTCTAGCAAGTTTTCACCATCGAATTCACAAAAACTGTTGTGCGTTGAGATATGCAATGCGCGTATTCGAGAATCGATGAGTTCTATTTTGTCTTCTCCGGGACGCGCATCAAGAATATATTTATACATTAATTAAACCTTTTGAATAAGCAACCACTAATATGCCTGTTTTTCACCTAATTTTGGGGGTTTTAACGCCTGTAAGGTTGCCCTTATCTGATAACAATGTTATTAATCTTGTTCGATATGCGAGGGGAGAAGCTTAGCATATCCGGAATACCTAAATAATAATCATGGACCGAATTCAAATAGAACGCTATCAAAACCTAAAGAGGGAAACACTATGAAATTCGTGAACACTGTCGCCTTGACTGCGGTTGCTGTCGGCCTCGCAATGGGTAGTGCCTTTGCATCTGACAAAAAAGACGATGCAGGTCATGGTCATGACTATCGTACCTTCCACGTTGATGGCAAGATCGAGTATGGTGACATTGCAGACTCCTATAGTTCAGATCTGGTCATGTATCTTGCTGGAAATCAGTTCATGGTTATGGAAGATCTGATCAAGGATTTTCAGAAAAAGAATCCTGATATCAAAACTGTTTACGTGGAGACCATTCCACCGGGACAAATCCTGAAAGGTCAAATCCTCAAGCAGGGTGAGATCAATGGTCAAAAGACTTCTATGACACCTGACCTATATGCAAGTGTTCGAGATGCTCATCTGAAGAAACTAAATGAAAAGAACAAAATGGATGGCAAGTATATTATCTACACGCACAACAAGCTTGAGCTGATGGTTGCCAAAGGTAATCCTAAGAAGATCATGGGACCAAAAGATCTTGGCCGCGATGACATCGTTCAGTCTCACCCTAACCCACTTACCGAAGGCATCTTCAAATTCTACGGATCAGAAATGCTGAAAGACCTGGATCTTCACGCCAAGGTTACCGGTGGAAAGGAATGTAAAGGCTGTTGGGCGGTTGAAGGTAAAACCTGGTTTACTTCACGTCACCACCGTGAAACACCACACCGCATTGAAAATGGTGAAGCAGATGTTGGTATTGTATGGACAACGGAAATCAAAGAAGCTGTTGACGCTGGCCGCCCGATCGAAGGCGTAGCGATTCCTGCTCCATACAACAAAGAAGACAAAGTCGGTTATGCCATCGGCATCCTGAAGGAAGCGAAAAACAAAAAGAATGCGCAAACTTTCGTTGACTATCTGAAAACTGATGATGCGCAAAACATTTATGCCAAGTACGGCTTTATCAAGGCATCCAAGGCTGACCTGACAGAGCGCAACCTCTAAATATAGCCAAGTCATTCTCACTAAAAGGCGGGCTCTTAAGAGCCCGCCTTTTTTATACACGCTTGTTTAAGCATGAGTGTATCCCTATAATTTGCCGAACAGATCTTCAATTTATCGTTAAAATGATCAGTTCAATAAAAAACCTAACCGAATCAAGAATTTTTCAGAATTTCATCGTTGTAGTAATACTATTTAACGCTGCCATTATCGGTATGGAAACCTATCCGGGAGTACGCCAACAATGGGGGATGGTATTACACTGGTCAGATGCACTATGTCTTAGCATCTTTGTCATAGAGATTATTCTCAAGCTACTTGCATGCGGTTCACGTCCTCAGGACTATTTTCGAAATGGCTGGAATCTCTTTGACTTCATAATCGTCGCCGCCGCCTTTGTACCGGGCCTGCAAAGCCAGACGACCATACTTCGTCTTATTCGTTTATTACGTGTCCTTCGACTACTCTCAGCAATGCCGAGTTTACAAATCATGGTAACCGCCTTGTTGCATAGCATTCCCCGCATTGCGCAAATGGCCCTGTTATCCAGTCTTTTGTTTTATGTCTATGCAGTAGTAGGAAACACCTTGTTTGCCGAGCATGATCCTAAACATTGGGGCACGCTACACATATCGCTATTAAGCCTGTTCAGAACTCTAACGCTTGAGGACTGGACCGACCTGATGTATACAGGAATGGAACTATACTCCTGGTCCTGGATCTATTTTGTCAGCTTTGTATTGCTGGCAACATTCGTTATATTCAACATGCTCATCGGCATAATTCTAGGCAGCATGGAAGAAGCGCGTGCCGTAGTTGAAGCGGAAAATAAGACAGAAGAAGAAAGAAACATCGACAATAAGCTCAACGCCATACGCGAAGCCCTTGATGGCATTGAGGATCATCTGAAAAAAATAGAAAACCGAAAGTGAATGCCAAACCCCACTTCTATCTTTCGAAGCTCTTCAAGATAATAACGCTTGTTGCCTTGTGCACCAATTCTGCCCTAGCGTATGCCGAAACCAAAAAGCATATCCAACACATAGAGCCTCTTAGCTGGAAGGATATGGAAAACGTGTTCTTTTTGGAAAGCCGCGGCAACATGATAGACATAATACGCAACCTACCAAAAGACTTTCCTAAAATACGAAATGCCAACAAGCGAAAAAAACTCTTCATACTTGGCCTGCTACCAATTGTCGAACAGGAAAATCTTCGAATCCGCGAGCAGCGTAATTTGATCAAACTTTTTCTCAAAGACGATCACTGGCCACAAGTCGGCGACAGAAAACAATGGCTAAACCATGCAGTTAAACGTTACCGAATAAACACCGCTATTCCAGCAAAAATCAAACAACAGCTACTCCTAAAAGTAGATGAAATTCCAGCACCGCTTGTCATTGCACAAGCAGCCTTAGAAAGCGGCTGGGGCACATCTCGCTTCGCGCTGGAAGGTAATAGCTTGTTTGGCCAATGGACGTTTGCTGAATCAACGGGTTTAGTTCCAGAAGAGCGAGAAGACGGCGAAACTCATCGCGTCAAGGCATTTAACAACATTAGCGAATCTGTGCGTGCGTATATGCAGAATATTAACACCCATCATGCATATAGGGAGCTACGCAATATGCGCCAGAATATGCGTAAACAATTTTCTCCACTGGATTCATACAAACTTGCGTCAGGACTTAATCGCTATTCCCAAATGGGGGACCGTTACGTACGTGAGTTGCGCAGCATCATGAATAGCGATGTTATGATGCGCATCCTTACTCAGGATACTGAGGATTGATCCAAAGATGGCTATACCAGTAATAACGCAGATTTTCTGGCGATGGCATAGTGCAGTTATAACGAAATCTGCGCGAACGAAAAGTGTGAGTCGCGCTAATACTTATAGAAAATTTTTCGCTACTTTTCTTAACATCTACATCAATTTCACCCGCGCCGCTGGCAAAACAACGGAGTCTCTCACTGGCAAAATTTGTCGCAGGAAGAGAGAAATTCATTGTAGGCGGCTTATCCTGTGTCCACAAAGTATCTGACGGAAACATCTCTCTCGGATTAAACGCCATACTCAAGGCCTTCTCTTTAAACGCTTTCACATCAGAAAAATATTCAGATACTGGAAACCTTGGTAGAAAACCAAAATCACTTTCGCGATTAAACGCTCCTGAATGCTGTCCAAAACCTGTATATCCCAATTCTGTCACCAATACGGCAAGTGCCGGAGAAAATTCACCATAGGGATATGCAAACAGCGTCGGGCGTACACCAAGTTTTTCTTCAATACGAGATTGCGCCCGCTCAATATCATCGGTTACGCGTCTACGCCATGCAGACTGTTCTTCTTTCCAGGGTATCAAATGATTATGGGAAGCCGAGTGATTCCCCACACGCATCCCAGCTGCAACCATTTCAGCAATCTGCTCCCAACGCATATAATTCCTATACGCTTTATCAACATGATCAGTGGAAACAAACAAAGTAAACGGTATATTTCTTTTCTTAAGTTCTGGCCATGCATGGGTGTATACGGACAAGTATGCATCATCCACTGTAATCGCGACGGTTCTATCCGGAATTGGTTTCCCGGCTTTCATATACGAAACAATCTGTTCAAGTGAAAAGAACGTGAATTTTTCTTTTTCCAATAAATCGAGCTGTGCGATAAAGTCCTGCATTCGCGTATTGGTGCTTGGCAACGTGGTTTCACCAAATCGATGATAGATGAATACTACCGCACTATTGTCAGGATGACTGGCAATCTCAGCCTTAGCGCTTATTCCACACGCACTCAACATAAAAATAATAATTAGCCGAGTTAACAACGCTAATCTTCCCATTAAACAACCTGCGAAGCCATACATGGTATTTTTTTGTCCTTTCGTCGTATAGACTAACACAACCGAATCCAAATCATTTCATGAGGCTAGCCCGTGTTCACTGTAGAAACTGTTGTCGTTAGCGCACTACTATATGTATTGATGTTAGTTGCGTTTCGCTTTCCTCATATAAGACTATTCCACATCGGCACAATGTCTAGCGTAATGTTGTTTGACTTACTCATGCCTTTTTATCTCTACTTAAACCGTGACTGGAAGGAACGTCTCATCGACGGAGGGGAGATATTTTCGTTTCTGATCTGGATGCATTTTGGCGTAGTGCTAACCTTGTATGCCTTATACATCATGCAGATCATAGAAGGGCGCAAGATCCTGCGCGGAAAAAACAAGGTACGAGAGTCACACCGCAATCTCGGCAAAGGAATATTATTGGTAAGGTTTATAGTCGTATTCAGTGGCGCCTTACTTTATGAACCGGAACAAACACCACAGGTATAAAAAAAGCCCGCTTTCGCGGGCTTTTTTGTCACGCCTTGCGCTTCTTCTCGATCAAATCGTGAATCATAGGCGTCAAAATCAACTCCATTGCGAATCCCATCTTTCCACCTGGAACCACGATAGTATTGGGACGTGACATAAATGAACCATCTATCATGTTCAACAAATAGGGAAAATCTACTCGTTGTGGTTGACGGAAACGAATCACAATAAAACTTTCATCAGGCGTAGGAATATCACGCGCGATGAAAGGATTCGATGTATCCACCGTCGGTACACGCTGGAAATTAACATGCGTACGTGAAAATTGCGGAGTAACGTAACTGATGTAATCAGGCATACGACGCAGAATGGTGTCAACAATTGCCTCTGCTGAATAACCGCGTTGCGCATTGTCGCGGTGAATTTTCTGTATCCACTCCAGGTTGACGATAGGCACTACGCCGACCAGAAGATCGACGTGTTTGGCCACGTCCACGTCACCTGCAACCACACCACCGTGTAAGCCTTCATAGAACAACAAATCAGTACCAGAAGGAATGTCTTCCCATGGCGTAAATTCACCTGGGCTCAGATTCAGACTCTTATAGGGAACGGCTTCCTCTTCACTATGCAGATACTTACGAGTCTGCCCACCACCTGTCTTACCGTAATGCTTAAACAGCTCTTCCAGTTTGTCGAACACATTACCTTCTGGACCAAAGTGGCTCAGAATCTTGCCTTCGTTCTGGAACTTGGCAATTGCCTCTTTCATTTCCGCACGGTTGTAACGATGGAAACTATCACCTTCCACAACCACAGGGTTTATACCTTCGCGACGAAAAATGTGCTCAAAGGCATTTTTAACAGTCGTTGTGCCTGCGCCGGATGAGCCCGTGACGGCAACAACAGGATGTTTAACTGACATATTTCACTCCTCAGTTCTAAAAACCGACTCAAAACGAGGCCTTCCCCGCGCAGGGAATACCTCAAATATTCAACTGGAACGCAGTCATACCCCTTTGTTTTTCATAATAATTAACCCTGTTCTGGCGGGAATACAGGGTCTATGAGGGGCAAAAACGGATAAATGCGGCCCGCAAAAAGGGCTAAATTATACCCTAAGATTTTAATTTGAAGCCAGAATCGAGCTTAGTTGCGCCAAAAGCGCCTGGCTAGCACCTCGGTGCTGCGCCACAATTTCCTTTCCACGCTCCCCCATTTGCTCTGCTTCTTCGGCGTTATTCAAAAGCCTGACCACCGCTTCTGACAGAGTGACACTGTCACTAACCTCTCGCAACGCCTTTTTTTCCTTAAACAACTTGGCCACATCGGCAAGATTACGGGTATAGGGTCCGGTGATAATCGGCTTTGCCCACAATGCAGCCTCGATGATGTTATGTCCACCTACCGGTACCAGGCTACCACCTACAAATACGACGTCTGCCACACCGTAAAACCAGGATAGCTCACCTATCGAATCTAGCAGAAAGACCTGTACATCCTTGCCACAACTCAGTTGTTCACTTCGCCTTTGAACTTTATAACCTCCCTCTTTGAGTAATTCGCTTACTTCGTCAAAGCGCTCAGGGTGACGCGGTGCAATAACAAGTAAAACATCTTCATTGTGTTGGCGCACCAATTCCAACGCTTTTAAAACAATAAGCTCTTCCTGTTCGCGTGTGCTGGCTGCCAACCAGATCTTTCGTTCATGACCAAAATTGTTACTCGCCTCTCCGGCTAATTTCTGCGCGCCATCATCCAGGGCGACGTCAAACTTGAGATTGCCGCACACTTCTAACTTGTCCGGTTCAACACCGATACCGAGAAAGCGTTGATAATCGGTATCGCTTTGACAGCAGATCCGCTGGACCTTATTTAGTGCTGGTAAAAACAGCGGTGCAAATCGACGGTAACGCACTGTGCTGCGATCCGATAAACGGGCATTGGCGAGAAGAATGGGGATTCCGTTTTGCGAACAGCGCTGGTAAAAATTTGGCCAAATTTCGGTTTCCATAAAGACCGCAATATGCGGTTGAAAGGTCGCGCAGAAACGTGCCGCGGCTCCCGGCAAGTCGATAGGCAAGAGCACGCTATCCACATCCTCACCCATCACTTCACGCACTCTAGCCCTGCCAGTAGGACTGGTATTACTTATCAGCAAACGATAATCCGGAAACGCCTTCATCAAATCACGGATAAATGGTAACGCTGCCTGAAACTCACCAACCGAAGCCGCGTGCAGCCAAATACGTTTTTGCGCAATTGGCGTGCGAAAACCTCCCAGGTAGGCAGCCCAGTTTGATCGATAGAGCGGATTTTTAACTCCTCGCCACAGAATATGCACAAAAAGAACAGGAAGTAGCATTCGCATCAGAAAGGAATAGAGATGACGCACCCTCAAACCTTGACTCGATTTTTCCTGGCGCTACCCAGGAGATTTTTGATAGGCCTTATTTGGTGCACTATTGTCGCAAGACACCAACCCATTACTACGCCAAGTGCAGCACCTGCCAACACCTGTGTCGGAAAATGCAAGCCAAGATAAATTCGGGAAATGCCAACGCTGGAAGCCAGCACTGCAAATACGAGAAACCAGCGCCAGGACTGAAGAAGCACACCCAGAAAAGTCGCCAATAGAAAAAAGTTCAGTGCGTGATTTGAAGGCATCCCATTCGGGCTACCACTACAGGCATGGTGAAAAGGCGATTCCACAGTATGTACGTTGAGTTCAACCATTTGACAAGGACGCGGTTTCTGCAACTGGTGTTTGAGAAAGTTACCTGTTGCGTCGCCTATACCAATAGAAACTAACAAAAGCGACCACAACACAAGTGAATATGGCCCGAATCTCTGAAACAAAAGCAATAGAATCACTAAGAGTAAAGGCGCAGCAAACCAGATTTTGTGCGAAACCCAGCCCATGATTGCATCCAGAAACGGATTAGCAAGCGTATGGTTAAAAAAGAGGAGTAATGTTTCATCCATGGCGTTCATTCTACCGTAATCAATTAACGATTTTCCGTTAAAATAGCGCCATCTATAGCACTGCGAATGTCACCAAAATGCCAGAGCGTCAAACCATCAATTCCATTTGTATCATGCGCATGTCTGCGATCGGTGACGCTGTGCTGACCATACCTCTCGTTCAGAGTCTTCAATATAGCTTTCCTCAGGCGCGTATATATTGGATTACCAGCCCCATAATCTATTCGCTATTAAAGGATCTCGAAGGCGTAGAATTTATCGTCGCCGACAAACCTTCTTCATTGAAAGACTATCTTGCCCTGCGACGACAGCTACGAAAATATCGCTTTGATATTCTCCTGGCCATACAGGTCAGCCTACGCATAAACCTGATATACCCCTTTATACGTGCCGAACGTAAAATCGGCTATGATCGCAAACGGGCCCGCGATGGTCAGTGGCTGTTTACCAATGAGCGAATTGCGCATCGTATATGTCATACCCTTGAGAGTTTTCTGGATTTCGCGGACTTTGTCGGCGCAGACACCAGGCATTGGCCATGGGGCTTACCCATTGATCAGGCCACCCAGACGTGGGCGCGCGAACAATTGGCGGCTGGCGCAGGGAAACATATCGTTGTCGTCAATCCCGCGGCCAGTTCCGTTGAACGCACATGGCCCGAGGAAAGTTATGTCGCGCTAATCGACGAACTTCATGCACACGGCGAAGTATTTGTAGTCTTGACCGGAGGACCATCTCCTGATGAATTATCACTTGGCCAGCGGATCTCTCAAGCCTGCATGCAAGCACCACTAAATCTCGTAGGCAAAACGAAATTATTACAACTTGCCGCCGTGTTGCAACAAGCCAACTGCGTAGTAGCGCCAGATACCGGTCCGGCGCATATTGCCAGCGCCGTTAACACACCTGTTGTGGGATTGTATGCGGTTGCCTCGCCAACACTATGGGGACCGTATCGCTCCATGCATCTCAGCATCGATCATCACGCAGAGGCGATACGCACCATCTTAAACAAAGACCCGGATAGTGTCTCGCCAATGACACGGGTACATGACAGACGTGCAATGGATCTAATCACTGTTGAAGAGGTATTGGATAAAGTCCGACAGGCTCTTAGTGTGACTTGATCGCGTCAATGATACGTGAAGTGGACACGCCTTCGACAAAAGACAATACGCGTACTTCTCCTCCGGCGTCACGTACGCATCGGTTTCCGGCGATTTGTTCTGGTCGGTAGTCGCCGCCTTTGACCAAGACATCGGGCAAAACACGACAGATCAATCGCTCAGGCGTTTCTTCCGAGAATGGTACTACCCAGTCCACGGCGGAAAGTCCCGACAACACCGCCATGCGTTGCTCCAGACTGTTGACCGGTCGACTCGGGCCTTTGAGTTTTTTAACCGAATCATCATCGTTTACCGCGACGATCAATCTATCACCCAGTTGGCGTGCCTGTTCCAGATAGCTGACATGACCAGCGTGTAAAATATCGAAGCATCCGTTAGTCATGACTATGCGCTCACCTTTCCTGCGCGACTCATTTACCATCACAAGCAACAGTTCTTCGTCAGCGATTCCTTGCTGATGCCCGTAGCCACTCTTTAACATCATGCGGATTTCGGCTTCACTGGCAGTAGCCGCGCCCAGTTTGCCGACAGTAACACCGGCTGCGATGTTCGACAGCGCCATGGCATCTTCCAGAGACGCGCCGGCAGCAAATGCGGTCGCCAGGGTTGCGATAACAGTATCCCCGGCACCGGTCACGTCGAACACTTCGCGCGCCTGCGTAGGCAGGTGAACTGGGACTTGCCCTTTACGGAACAAAGACATTCCGCGCTCGCCTCGCGTCACCAGTAAGGCTTCCAACTCCAGCTTCTGCACCAACGCCTCTGCCTTTCGCTGCATTTCCTGTTCGGATGCGCAATGACCAACAACGGCTTCGAACTCCGGCATATTGGGCGTAATCAAACTCGCTCCGCGATATTTTTCAAAATCGCTGCCTTTGGGATCCACAAAAACGGGAATCTTGCGCTGACGCGCAGCAGCAATCATTTTCTCCACCCCAGCCATAGTGCCTTTAGCATAATCGGACAATAGCAATAGGCCACAATGGGAGAGCTGCCCTTCTATTCGTTGCTGAAACAGCTGCTGGTCAAACACAAGTGGCGTACTTTCGAAATCGAGGCGTATGAGTTGCTGTTGCTGACTGATGACGCGCAACTTGGTAATGGTTTCGATGCCTGGAGATCGTAGAATATCGCTGACTGCACCGGCTTCCACCAGACTCTGTTCGATTTGTCTGGCCCCTTCGTCATCACCCGCCACACCACAAAGTACCGACTGACCGCGTAGCGCGGCTATGTTCAAGGCCACGTTGGCAGCGCCGCCGGCACGCGCCTGCTGGTTATTGACCCGCACAACGGGTACTGGCGCCTCCGGCGATATGCGTGATGTGCCACCATACCAATAGCTGTCGAGCATGATGTCGCCGACGACAAGAATTTTAGCTTGGGAGAAATCAGGGATGTGTAGATTCATATGCACCGGTTGAGGTTGTCAGGGCTCAAATAATAACATTTTTAGCGTGTTGCATCGTTGGATTAACGACCTTGTTGACCAGAATGATTAACCAGACTGCCGCGGTCTATCTCTGTTAAAACCAACCATCATTTTTTCGCCAACACCCCTAGGTCTTGAATCCCCTCCTTCGGGCGGACGGTTGTGGCGTAGATGAAATGGTATAACGAAACGTTGTCATACACGCTATTTTCCTCATCTTCAGTACAAGTCAATATCACTTAGCGACACTCTCCTGTACCTGTCTGTGACAAACAATACAACACTATCAACGGAAATACTTTGTTGACCCAAGGTTCACCTTACTAGCCTAACCATGATCTAACTTTGTACCTGCTGCGGGTTTTGCTATCATTTTGCCTCATGTAACTTCTGACAAAGATACCCAGATGAAGATTAGCGGTTTTACCTTTATCAAAAACGCCGAATCCCTGTATTTTCCTGCCAAACAAGCAATCGAGTCGATATTGCCTATTTGCGACGAATTCGTTATCGCACTGGGCGAGAGCGACCCAGGAGATAAAACGCTGGAGCTCATACAGTCGATAGGCTCCGATAAGATTAAGATTGTCAACACCACATGGGATACCGCGACCTACCGACGCAACACCATTTATGCGCAACAAACCGATGTTGCCAAATCCGCATGTAGCGGTGACTGGCTATTCTACATCCAGGGCGATGAAGCCGTTCATGAAGACGATCTGGACGAGGTGCTCAAAGCTTGTCGAGATAACCTGGATAATGATCAGGTTGAGGGCTTTCTTTTTAACTATATGCACTTCTGGGGGGACTACTGGCATTACCATCGTTGTCACTGCTGGTATAGAAGAGAAATACGCCTAATCCGCAATCTTCCTAACATCCATTCATGGCGAGATGCGCAGTCCTTTCGAAAATTTGATGTTTGGAACGACACATTCGAGGATTATGTTAAGAAAGAAAGCAGTCATAAACTAAAGGTGAAACAACTCAATGCCAGAGTTTTTCATTACGGCTACGTCAGACCCCCTCGCACCCTATCGAAGAAAACCTCATCGGCCAGTGCACGATACAGCGACAAAGACCCAGCCGAGCAGGAACAGCAGACCGTGAAAACGTTTTATTATGGCCCCCTGCAAAATCTGAACATCTTTACTGGTAGCCATCCCGCTGCGATGAAGGAATGGATTGATCAATTCAATTGGAAAGATGATCTTCAGTATTATGGCGAACGTGATATGAGCAAACCACTCTACAAACACGAAAGACTCAAGTATCGAATACTCTCATACATAGAGGATCGATTTCTTGGTGAGCGGGAAATCGGCGGTTTCAAGAACTACCAACTCCTTCGCTAAAATTCAATACACCATAACAATCGTGGACTCTGGCGTGCATCATACATTTAAACTGTTTTTGCTTTGTTGATGGGGTATTATTGAAAGTCACGATAGGCTAATGAAAAATAACTTCCTGGAAATTGTATGACGAAAAGAGTGTTGGTTACCGGCGGTGCGGGCTTTCTCGGAAGCCATCTTTGTGAACAAATTCTGTCCCAAGGTAATGAAGTGATTTGCCTGGATAATTTTTTCACGGGCAGCAAACGCAACATTGCGCATCTACTCAACCACCCCTATTTTGAATTGCTACGCCACGATGTTACTTTTCCGTTATATGTCGAAATTGACGAAATCTATAATCTCGCGTGCCCTGCCAGCCCCGTTCACTATCAGTTTGATCCGGTTCAGACAACCAAAACCAGCGTACATGGCGCAATAAACATGCTTGGCCTGGCCAAACGTACGAAAGCTAAAATTTTGCAGGCTTCCACTTCGGAAGTCTATGGAGACCCGGAGATTCACCCACAGACTGAAGACTATTGGGGGCACGTTAACCCCATTGGTATACGCTCTTGTTATGACGAGGGAAAACGCTGTGCGGAGACGCTGTTTTTTGACTACTTCCGACAACACAAACTAAGAATCAAAGTCATTCGCATTTTTAACACCTATGGACCACGCATGCAGCCCAATGATGGCCGAGTGGTGTCAAATTTTATTCTTCAAGCCTTGCGTAACCAGGACATTACTGTTTATGGAGAAGGGACGCAGACTCGTAGTTTTTGCTACGTCGACGAGTTGATTGACGGTATGGTAAAAATGATGAACTCACGCGATGACTTTACCGGCCCGGTTAATTTGGGGAATCCCAACGAATTTACCATGCTTGAGTTAGCGCAGGCGGTTATCGACTTAACTGGCAGCCGTTCTAAAATCACACACAAACCTTTACCTCAGGATGACCCGACACAACGCCAGCCAGATATTACTCTGGCTAAAAAGGAACTCGACTGGGAGCCTAAAATTCGTCTGGAAGAAGGATTGAAAAAGACGATCAATTATTTTGACGAGTTAATATCAAAGGAACTGGTTCAATCTTAAATATATTACATCGTGAGAAACTCGCCTTGGGTTTCTCACTGGATTCGTAATCGAACTCAGATATTGTTACAGCAGACCTTGGTAGACAGACATCATATTTTCTGCACACACCTTCGGTTGGAATTTTCTGGTATGCACCTTACCTTGATCAATCATTTCCTGCGCCAAGTCCGCATTATTGACAATTTCCGTTATTGATCTCGCAAGCGTATCGACATCACTACAATCCACCAAGGCCGCCGCATCACCGCCGGTTTCAGTAAAACAAGAACCCGTCGATGCAATCACCGGCGTACCCATGCACATAGATTCAATAATTGGTATCCCGAAACCTTCATATAAAGATGGATACACAAACAATTTCGCCGCCTTGTATAGTTGCGGCAAATCCTCGTTCGGAATATATCCGGGGAAAAAGACCTTTTCCGATAAACCGAGTTTTGCGGCGCTCGCCTGCAAGCTTTTTTTGTATGAACCGTTACCGGCAAGCACCAGCGAGCAATCAGTTCTTGAAGCAAAACTGGCATAGGCCTGCAGCAGGCTGTCGAGATTCTTGCTCTCGGTCAGTGCGCCTACATAAAAAATGAAATTCTGCGGCAAACCAAATTTCGAATACACATCCTGACTATCGACAACAAGGCTATCGTCGAAAAATTTCTGGTCACAACTTTGATAAACCACCGAAATTTTCTCCGGTGCAATGCTCAAATATTCCTGTAAATCTCGCTTAGTCTGCTCGCTTACCGCGACAATTTTGTCTGCGGCCTGACATGCATAGCGTAACTTACGCATATAAATTTTACGATCTACCCATTTATGGAACTCGGGATGCTTTAAAAACAATAGATCATGGACAGTCACAACAGAACGGATCTGAGTTCGCTTGTGAATACCATATGGCAACTCATGACTCAAACCGTGAAAGATATCAATTTTGTCTTTGCTTGCCGCAGATGCAAGCCCGTACATCCGCCATACCGCGGATAATTTCTTCCCTAAAACCGATGATGGTAGACGAGTCTGAACTTTACCCAGTTGCGACAACCAAGCTTTACGCTCATCACCCGCGGGTTTGGCAGAATAAAGTAAATATTCGTATTGAGGAAAATAAAGGGAAAGGTCACGGATCAGGGTACGACTATAGTTACCCAGACCTCGATTATTAAAAAAAGCCCGCTTGGCGTCGAAGCCGATGCGCATTCGGTTGGGAAAACGCTATTTGGATTTTAAAACGTATTCAGCTCCGCAGTAAGGGCACTTGGCCTCACCAGTCTTTTCAATTGGAAGATAAACCCGTGGATGCATATTCCACAGTGCCGTACCTTCCATTGGACAATGTAACGGTAAAGCGGAACGCGTTACTTCAAATCGGCTGCGGGTGTTGGATTGACTCTGATTAGCAGACATAGCTTCTTCACCTGTTGTATTCATCATACGTAGCTCAACCAGTGTTCATATTCGGAAAGTCGTCCGTGAACGATATCGAAATATTTGCTTTGCAGTTTTTCTGTGATCGGACCGCGGCGCCCCTCACCGATCACGCGATTATCAACCTCGCGTATCGGTGTTACCTCCGCCGCGGTACCGGTAAAAAATGCCTCATCCGCGACATAAACTTCGTCACGCGTGATGCGTTTTTCTTTTACTTCCAGGCCCATCTCTTTTGCCAGACTGACTATCGTGGCTCGGGTAATTCCGTCCAGCGCAGATGTTAGATCAGGCGTATAGATAACGCCATCGCGGACAATAAAAATATTCTCGCCACTACCTTCAGCAACATAACCTTCGTTATCCAGCAGCATCGCCTCATCGTAGCCGCAATCAAGGGCTTCACGTAGCGCCAACATGGAGTTCATGTAGTTGCCATTGGCTTTGGCCTTGCACATAGTAATGTTGACGTGATGACGCGTAAATGATGAGGTACGGATGCGAATTCCTTTTTCCAGCCCTTCTGCACCCAAATAACTACCCCACGACCAGGCAGCGACCATCACATGAGTTTGAAGGTTGTCGGCACGCAAGCCCATCCCTTCCGAACCATAAAAACACATCGGGCGGATATAGGCAGAATCCAGTTTATTCTCCCGCACAGCGGCAATCGTCGCCTGATTGACCTCGTCTTTGGAATATGGCATCGGCATTTGCAGAATCTTGGCGGAACGGAAAAGCCGGTCAGTATGTTCCTTCAATCGGAAAATAGCAGCACCCTTAGCGGTCTTATATGCGCGCACACCTTCGAACACACCCATGCCGTAGTGCAGGGTATGTGTTAATACATGGGTCTTGGCTTCGCGCCAGGGGACAAGCTCACCATCGAGCCAGATGACGCCATCGCGATCATCCATTGTCATAAACTACTACTCCTAAAATCTGATTCGGCAATTCACAAGACCGCGTATTCTACCCGAGCCGAACGCTAAGAGATAGGTTTCAACCGGATTCGAGCACAGAATTCCAGATCCGCGTCACGGCATCCCGGCTTTCCTGGAAATTTGACTCCTGGGTGACCGACTTGGATGCCCGGCTCAAGGTCAGCTCATGCACCGCGTGACGATAAGACAAATAGGTGTTACTCAGCAAAGCAGCGTCTTCCGACGAAAGCTTACCGATCCGCTCAAGCGTCTCGATTATGCGCAAATTATCCTGCCAATCAACAAGTTCTGGGTATTCATGGGCCCAGCGCAACACCAGAAACTGGATAATAAACTCAATATCTGTGATGCCACCCGCGTCCTGCTTAATATCAAACACACCTGAATTCTTGCTACCCAGGGCGTCCCGCATCCGCGTCCGCATCTCTTGAACCTCAGTAGCTAACTTGTGGTGCTCACGTTGCTGGCAGAGTATTTTGCGCCGTATTTCATTAAATGCCTCACCTATACTGGCGCTGCCGGCAACCCAGCGAGCGCGTATCAACGCCTGGTGTTCCCAGGTCCATGCCTGCTTCTGCTGATATTCGAGGAAGGCATTCAGGCTACTCACCAACAGGCCCGACTGACCACTGGGTCGCAAACGCGTATCCACTTCATATAACACGCCGTTAGAGGTTTGCGTATTCAACATATGAATGATTTTCTGTCCAAGGCGGGCAAAGTACACACTATTGTCGAGACACTTTTGTCCATCTGTGTACTGCTCTTCCCCCCGGCTATCGTGCAAAAAAACCACGTCGAGATCCGAGCCAAAGCCTAACTCCCATCCCCCCATTTTGCCGTAGGCAATAATTGCGAAACCCGCTTCCCTTTCCTCAGCATCCACCACATATTTAGGACGACCATGGCGCTGCTGCAGTTGAGCTTGAGATAAATTCAGCACTTCTTTGATAACCACTTCAGCGATAAATGTCAGGTGATCACTTACCTTCGCCAGAGGCATCGCATCGGTTAGCTGCGATGCCGCGACGCGTAACACATTGGCGTGACGAAATTGGCGTAACACATCCATCTGCGCCTCGAGATCGCCCTCGTCAACCGAAGCCATACGCAAACTGAGTTCCTGCGCCAGTTCCTCTTTTTTCATGGGCTCATACAGGCGACGCGGATCTAATAATTCATCCATCAATACGGGATTGCGCGTAATTTGTTCCGCAACCCAGGGACTCATAGACACCAGCCGAACCAATTGCGATAAGGCCATTGGATGTTCGATCAATAAGGCGACATATACCGAACGTCTTGCAATCTTCTCGAGCAAATTTACGATTAATGCTAGTGTGTTTTGTGCGTTTGATGCCTTGGAAATGGCGGACAACACTAAAGGCATCAAGCGGTCCAGGCGGGTACGCGCACGCTGAGAAAGTGCCTTCAGGGCATGACTGTTGTGCAAAGCCTTGATAAAAACAAACGCCTGCGCCCCGTCTTCAAAACCCAGTTCTTGCAACAATTGCGCGGCGTCTGCATCTGACATCCGCCCATACCACATTGCCTTTAATGCCGCGCCTTGCTGATCATCGCTTTCCGACTGCTCTTCCGCCTGGGGTGCACTGAAAATTTGCTCAAAATGTTCGTGCACGACTTGGCGGTGATCGGCCAGTTTCCGGTAGTAGCTTTCCCAATCGGCAAATCCCATTGAAAAGGCCAATCGTATCTTTCCATCTACGTCCTGCGGCAACAGATGGGTTTGCTTGTCTGCATAGGCCTGAATGCGATTTTCGCTCAGGCGAAGAAATTCATACGCCGCACACAATTGCTGCACAACATACTCGGGCAACATCCCCATTTGCCCCAGCATATCGAGTATGTACAGAATCGATCGCTTTTGCAGACGTTGTTCGCGTCCGCCACGTATCAGCTGGAAGGCCTGTCCGATAAATTCAATTTCGCGAATTCCACCACTACCAATTTTTATATTATCTTCCAGCCCTTTGCGTTTAACCTCATTGACTATCAACTGCTTCATTTCACGCAGGGATTCAAAGGCGCTGAAATCGATATATCGTCGATAGACAAAGGGCTTGAGTCGCTTCATTAGTTGCACGCCATGATCCACGTTGCCGGAAATCACCCGCGCCTTAATCATGGCGTAGCGCTCCCATTCGCGGCCATGTTGCTCGTAATAGGTTTCCATTGCATCGAAGCTCAGCGCAAGTTGCCCGCTATTGCCAAAAGGCCGCAGACGCGTATCAACGCGGAACACAAAACCATCCACGGTATTTTCGTCCAACAACCGCGTAAGGCGCTGACCGAGTTTGATAAAAAATTCGCTATTGCTAAGCGGTCGTCTTTCACCGCCCGAGGTTTCACCCTCTTCAACAAAGGTATAGATTAGATCGATATCCGAGGAGTAATTGAGTTCGTATGCGCCTAGCTTGCCCATACCCAACACAACCAGATCAAGTGCCTCACCATCCTGGGATTTTGGTGCTCCATGCAAGCGTTCCAGTTCAATTTGAGCGAAACGGCTGGCAACTTGAACACAGGCCTCAGCCAGCAGGGAAAGTTCGCGAAGCGTTGTTTCTAGGGGCGCCAGTTTCGCGATATCGCGCCAGGCCAGCCTGACCATTTCCCGCTGGCGAAAACGACGGATTTTTTGTGCAAACGCAGCTTCTTCGGTTTCGCTTTCAGTGGCGGAACGAAGCTGGTTCACATACTGAAACTCAGGATAATCCTTGTCCAGATCGCCGCTGCCGATCAGCTCTAAGAGCATCTCGGGTCGAACAATACATACTCTGGCTATAAACTCACTACATGCCCAGACCGCTGGCAGGGAATTCCAATGTTTGCTTTCAGGTAAAGCGGTATCCACACCATCGGCGAACAAATCGGCCACACGCCGTTCCACACCTGGGCGGAGCCCTTCCGGCACTCCGGTAAAATCCAATTTATTTCGTAAATTCAAGATACTGTTTCCATGTCTCTGTACATGTCGGTTCTACATACTTTGTCCGGGCTTCATAAACAATTCAAGCGTTTTTAACGTCTGTCGATAATAGATAGGATATAAACAGGGCGGAATTTCATGGAGTTAAGTGATTATTTAAAGTTGATGGTTCAGTACGAGGCGTCAGACCTTTATTTGACCACTGGCGCGCCCCCCAGCATCAAAATTCATGGTGCGATCAAAGCCTTAGAGAGAACCACCTTACCACCAAACCGCGTAAAAGATATCGCGTATAGCATCATGGACCCTGATCAACTGGCTGAGTTTGAACAACGGCCAGAACTCAATCTTGCCGTTTCGCAGGTAGGACTTGGACGCTTTCGCGCCAACATCTTCAAGCAACGCAGCCAGGTGGCCATGGTAATACGCCACATTAAAACCGATATACCCAATGTCGACCAACTGTTGCTACCGGAAATCCTGAAAGACGTCATCATGGAAAAACGCGGACTCGTGCTGTTTGTTGGCGGAACGGGTTCGGGTAAATCGACCTCCTGCGCCGCACTCCTCGACTATCGGAACGCCAATGCCAGTGGACACATTATTACCATTGAGGATCCGATTGAATTTATTCATCAGCACAAGCGCTCCATTATCAATCAACGGGAAGTCGGAATTGACACCGACTCCTATGAAGACGCATTAAAAAACACCTTACGACAGGCCCCGGATGTCATTCAAATAGGCGAGATACGCGATCGTGACACCATGGAGCACGCTATAGCCTTTGCAGAAACAGGCCATCTGTGCGTTTCAACCTTGCACGCCAATAACGCCAATCAGGCCCTTGATCGTATAATCAACTTTTTCCCCGACGACAGACGCGCACAAGTCTTGATGGAGCTATCCATGAACATGCGCGCGATTGTTTCACAACGGCTGATACTCTGCTCGACAGGGAAGCGCGCGGTTGCCGTGGAAATTCTTTTAAATACGCCGTTGGTATCTGATTTAGTGTTAAAAGGGGACGTACAGAAGATCAAGGAAGTCATGGAAAAATCTGAAAACCTGGGCATGCAGACATTCGACAATGCACTGTTCAAGATGGTACAGGAAGGCAGAATTACCGCCGAAGAAGCACTGAAAAACGCAGACTCGCCCAATAATCTGCGTATTAAAATTAACTTCAAGGGCAATTCGCCAGATGAGTCTGAGCCGTCCAATCTGTCTCTAGCACCAAGCGACAACAACAACCCTTTCTTATAGACACCTGGAACTCTTCTTTCGCAAGGACTTCGCTATCACACGCGCTTTTCAAGTGCCTGACGACGCTGGTGGATCAATGCCTGTCTCTGCTCGTGAGTCATATTGGTACGATTGACCTCGTTTGAGTAGTTCGGGTCTTTCTGGGTACAACTTCTGATTACTCGCACGTTTCCTAAAATCGAGACCGGAATAAAATCCTCATCAGGATGTATGACGCAAAAACTATCCTTGGTGGAAGGCATCATACTTTCTCGCAATTCAATCAAACGCCCCTTCCAGGCATAGTTGTGTCGAATGGCGTCATAAGTGAGGGTGTCATCTGCCAGCTCAAGCTCAGGGGCAAGAAGTATGGCTTGAGCTGCGACGAGTTTTTTGCTTTTTGCGCTATTTGAATAATTGTCGATCGCAATGGTATCGCCGATTTTTACTGACAGCTTCATCCCTAACTTCGCTTCCCAGTAATGTCTTGATACGACCAGATCATCCAACAACACTTGTATGACGTCGGTGATTGATCCATGTATAGGAAAATTTGGCAACCTGGAGGCAACATCAAGAATCGCCTTTGCCATGCTGAGATTCTTGGAACCCGCCTCCATTTTGAGATCGGTTAATGAAAATGTTTTTAACGCGGCTCTTGCCATGTCTGCTCCCTCCCTGTTTAAAAGGCATCTTACATACATGGAAACGCGTCAACGTGTGAACTGCTTCACACCCTGAATTGCAAAATGTTTTGGAATATTCGCCAGGAATTAGCGTTGAGGTTTCTGCCCTATAAAGGCGGCTACATTACGCAAGCCTAGTGTAATTTCGCCTACTGTACCTTCCTCACGATAAGCCAGCACTCTCAACCCGGAAAACAGTTGTAGCATTTCGTTTGGTGCCAATCGAAAATCAGGATTACCTGGACCGCTATAGTCAGGCGTTACGTCGCGCACAAAGGTTTGATAACAAAGCAAGCCGCCGGGCTTAAGCGCCTCGCAAATTTTCGACGCCAAGGCCCGTTCCAGATAGTGCGCCACAACAATGACATCGTATTGATTTTCACCCAACTCGGGAGATGTAAAATCGTGAACACTGGCATTGAGTGGTAGATTATTTTCTTTGGCATAGGCATTTAGCTTATCTACAACCACGTCTGAGATATCCCAGGCATCGACCTGTAGACCACGCTTCGCCAGAAAAATCCCATTTGCCGCCAAACCACACGCCAGATCCAGTGCTTTGCCATCATGCGGCAACAAATGAGCATATTCAGTTATCACCCAAACCGCATCTACGACACCCGTTTGTGCCTGCAGATAAATATTGTTCCACTTGTTTCGCGATGCTGTGTCATTCATGATCATCGTACCTAACGTCGCCAAAAAGCTGGTGACAATAAAACAAGTAACGTAAAAATCTCAAGTCGCCCGAGTAACATGGCAAAACAAAGCACCCACTTAGCCAGGTCGTTAATCTCGCCATAGTGTGCCGCAACCTCACCCAAGCCCGGACCCAGATTATTCATGCACGCTGCAACTGCCGAGAATGCTGTAACCAAATCAATACCAGTACCGGAAAGTATCATCGACATCACAATGAAACTAAGTACGTATAAAGAGAAGAAACCCCACACCGAGTCAATAACTCTTTCATCTAGTGGGTTGCCACCAATCTTTACTGTTACCTGCGCGGAAGGGTGTATCAGACGAACAACTTCGCGCGTCCCCTGCTTCATCAGCAACAAAACACGCATTACCTTCATACCACCGCCAGTAGAGCCTGCGCACCCGCCTATAAAGCTAATTGCGATGAGCAACGCTGGCAGCAAACCAGGCCACAGCGAGAAATTCGTGGTCGTAAATCCTGTGGTTGTTGCGGCAGACACGACTTGAAATAGTCCGTAGCGTATCGCCGACTGGGAATCTTCAAACTGATGCGTGAAATAGAGATAGGCTATGGTGATACCCGCGACTGCAAAGATACCCTTCGCATAGGTTCGAAATTCTTCATCGAGGAGATAGGGGCGCACCGTCATATTACGCCACGCCAGAAAGTGTAGCGAAAAATTCACACCCGCCAGTATCATAAACAGAATGGCGACGCTTTCGATAATCTGACTTTCGAAAAAGCCGATACTCGCATCATGAGTAGAAAAACCACCAATGGCGACAGTGGCAAAACTGTGGGTTAAGGCATCAAAAAACGTCATACCTGCGACCCAATATGCAAGCGTACAGGCCACCGTCATGCCCAGATAGATATACCAAAGCGCCTTTGCGGTTTCGGTGATTCTCGGCGTTAACTTGTTATCCTTCATCGGCCCAGGTGTTTCCGCGCGATAAAGCTGCATGCCCCCGATACCTAGCATCGGCAACACGGCGACAGCAAGTACGATAATACCCATGCCGCCCAACCATTGAAGTTGCTGACGATAAAACAGAATAGACTTGGGTAAATCATCAAGACCGGTAATCACCGTCGCGCCCGTCGTGGTTAAACCCGATATGGATTCGAACACTGCGTCGGTAAACGACAGCACTGGCTCGTCAGCAATGATTAGCGGAACAGAACCAGACGTACCAAGTACCAGCCAAAACATGGCGACGACGATAAATCCATCACGTAAACGGAGCTCACGATGATAGTTTCGTACTGGTAACCACATCACCAGGCCGAAACCCATAATCATCATAAACGCGTCAATAAAGGAAAAAATCACGCCATCGTCATAGATTAGCGAAACCAGCGCCGGAGGAAACATGGACAGGCTGAATATCATCAACAGCATGCCCAATATTTTTTGAATGGCTGCGAGTTGCATTAAGCGATAGCCTTCATATTACAAGAACGTCACGCCAACCTGGAACAGGCGTTCGACTTCAACGATGCGACGTTTATCAACCACGAACAGTATGACATGGTCCTCCGCTTCGATAACCAACTTGCTGTGCGCTACCAGAACCTCATCGTTACGCACTACCGCGCCTATCGTCGTACCAGGCGGAAGCTTGATCTCGTCGATCCCGCGCCCTACAACTTTAGATGAACGCTGATCGCCATGAGCAATGGCCTCAATCGCTTCGGCAGCGCCGCGACGCAATGAATGCACAACGGCAACATCTCCACGACGTACATGGGCAAGCAAGCTGCCTATCGTAACCTGCTGTGGTGAGATGGCGATATCAATGATATCGCTCTGAACCAGATCGACATACTCAGCACGGTTGATAACTGCCATAACTTTACGCGCGCCCAATCGCTTAGCTAGCATGGACGACAAAATGTTCGCTTCATCGTCATTCGTCGCCGCGCAAAAAACATCGGTATTTTCGATGTTTTCCTCAAGTAACAGCCCCGAATCAGCGGCATCTCCATGCAGAACGATAGTCTTTTCCAGCATGGCCGAGATTTCTCTCGAGTGCGCCAAATTGTGATCAATTATCTTCACCTGGTACTGATGCTCCAGAGCCTTAGCCAAACGCCGGCCAATATTGCCACCACCGGCGATGATGATACGCTTTACCGGCTTTTCCAGTCGTCGCAGTTCTGCCATTACGGCGCGAATATTTTTCCGTGCCGCGACAAAGAACACTTCGTCGTTTTCTTCAACGATGGTGTCGCCCTGAGGCATTATTGCTTTGCCCTTACGAAAGATTGCCGCAACACGTGCCTGAATTCCTGGCATATGATCCTTCAGATCTTTCAGCTCATGGCCCACAAGAGGACCACCATGTATGGCCTTGACGGCGACCAGACGCACTTTTCCATTGGCGAAATCCAGGACTTGTAAAGCGCCAGGGAATTCGATCAATCGTTGAATATACTCAGTAACAACCTGTTCCGGACTAATTAGTACGTCGATCGGCAAGGCTTCCTGAGCAAAGAGCTGGGGATGGTTGAGATATTCTTTGGCGCGGACTCGTGCAATCTTGGTCGGTGTGTGGAAAAGGGTATAGGCGATCTGGCAGGCAATCATATTGGTTTCGTCACTATTGGTAACAGCCAATATCATGTCAGCATCTTCAGCACCGGCCTGAACCAGCACATCAGGATGAGAACCCATGCCCTGGACGACGCGCACGTCGAGACGATCCTGAAGTGAGCGAATTCGATCTACGTTAGTGTCTACTATAGTAATATCGTTGGCTTCGCTTGCCAGCGTTGCTGCGACACTGGAACCTACCTGACCAGCGCCGAGAATTATTATCTTCATAGTCGCTTATGACTTTCGTCGTTAACTGGTTTTTTCCAATAAAGCGTAGAAAAAACCGTCCATATTATTCTCACCGGGCAGGATCTGACGCCCCACTGACACGGGACTTCCCCAATCGCTGGCGATGGGACGCTCTCTTGCATCGGCATGTTGCTGAAGAAACGCCTGCAATTGTTTGTCGTTCTCGTCGCGAATAATAGAACATGTAGCGTATAAAAGCACACCCCCTGGTTTCAACACGCGCCAGGCGGACTCAAGTATCTGTGCCTGTGTCTTTACCAACTCGTCGATATCACTTTTTTGACGATGATATTTCACATCAGGATTGCGCCGTATCACGCCGGTTGCAGAGCACGGAACATCGAGCAATAACTTATCGACACTATTGGCTTGCAAGTGCTTGTCCAGTTCACGCGCGTCCATCGCCTGACAATCGGCGTGCAAGCCCAGGCGCGACAGTGTCTGTTCCACCTGTTCCAATCGTTCAGGTTTAAGATCAAGCGCGACAATTCTCAAGTCGTCGCTCTGCTCCAGCAAGGCCGCAGTCTTTCCGCCCGGCGCAGCACAGGTGTCGACAATATAGTCTCCGGTTGCAGGTTTCAGTATCGTCGCCGCCATTTGCGCCGCTTCATCTTGTACGGATACGCAGCCCTGAGTAAAACCGGGCAACACCGCAACATCCATGGCAGATTCCAGCACTACGCCAAAAGGCGCGAAACGACAGGGATGAGCGGCAATACCTTGTTGAGATAACTGCTGTAGATACTCTTCGCGCGTTTGCTTGCGTCGATTGACGCGCAAACTCATGGGCGCTTGGGTATTGTTCGCCTCGACAATGGACTGCCACTGTTCTCCCCAATCTCTCTGCAGATATTCAATCAGCCATTGCGGGTGCGCACTCGCGGCCTCTACATCCAGGCGCAGTTTTTCTTCCAGCTTTGTTTGCTGACGCAGATATTCGCGCAACACACCGTTGAGCAGACCGCGCGCCCAGGATTTTTTGCGCGGTACCAGTTTGACGGTTTCATTAATCGCGGCATAGCTGGGGGTGCGCATTTCGCGCAATTGATACAGGCCGAGTAATAACAAGATCTCGATATCTGCATCCTTGGATTTCAGGGGTTTTTGCATTAGCTGGCACTGCAGGTAGTCGAGCGCCAGCAACTGTCTCATCACGCCAAAAATCATGGCTTGCGCAAAAGACTTGTCCTTGGCGTTTTCGATTGCAGACAGTTGTGCCGGTATCAAAGACGAGAGTGAACGGCCATCGATAAGAATTTGTCGTAGAAGTGAGGCCGCTGCCGCGCGTGGGTTTTGCACGCCAGGCCTACGTTAAGACTTTGCCGCTAACGTCGTTAGCGTTCAGAAAGCTCGCCACATCAACCGGTTTTTTACCCGGCATTTGAATCTGTAATAACTGCAACACGCCATCGCCCGTGGCGACGTCAAACTGTTTTTTCGATGAAGCCAGAATAGTTCCCGGTGTAGCAGTCGACGCTGACGATACCGCCTTCGCCTGCCAGATACGCATAATCTTTTCGTCCAGATTTGTTTGAGCAACCGGCCAGGGGTTGAAGGCGCGGATCAGTCGCTCTATCTCAACTGCAGGCTTTTGCCAATCGATAGTCGCCTCAGCCTTGTCCAGTTTTTTCGCATAATTGGCCAGCGCGTCATCCTGACGTTCGCCACTCACGCCACCCAGAACTAATCGATCGAGTGCAGACACAATTGCCGAGGCACCGATAGACGCCAATCTATCGTGCAGAGTCTGTGCATTATCATCCGCTTCAATCGTGCATTTAACCTTGAACAACATATCACCGGTATCGAGCCCGACATCCATTTGCATGATGGTGATACCGGTTTCCCTGTCGCCGGCCAATATCGCTCTTTGAATGGGTGCAGCTCCCCTCCAGCGTGGCAACAATGATGCGTGAATATTCAGACAACCCAGTCGCGGCGTTTCTAACACGGCTTTGGGCAATAACAATCCATATGCGGCAACCACCATCACATCGGCATTTAATGCAGCGAGTTCCTGCTGCGCCTGCTCGTCTTTTAAACTCACGGGTTGATAGACGGGGATGCCGACATCCAGCGCAACCTGCTTGACCGCGCTTGGCGTGAGTTTGCGTCCGCGCCCGGCGGGTCGATCGGGTTGGGTATAAACCGCAATGACTTCATGCCTGGAACCCAGTATTGCCTTTAGCGCTTCGGCAGCAAATTCGGGGGTCCCGGCAAATATGACTTTCAGGCTTTCCTGCATGGTTTACATCGTGCGGCGACGCAGTTTTTCCATCTTCTTCTTGATGCGAATCTGCTTAATGGTGGAAAGATAATCAACAAAGACCTTGCCTTCGAGGTGATCCATTTCGTGTTGAATACATACGGCGAGCAGGTCATCGGCTTCCAACTCAAAAGGTTTCCCGTCACGATTCAATGCGCGCACCTTTATTTTTTTAAACCTATCTACATTTTCGTAAATATTGGGCACCGAAAGACAACCTTCTTCAGCGGTAGCCGTGCCTTCGTGTTCGACAAGTTCTGGATTGATAAAACACATTGGATTGCTCTTGTCCTCGGTAACATCGAGAACCAACACCCGCTTATGTACATTCACCTGAGTTGCCGCCAAACCAATACCCGGGGCGTCATACATGGTCTCCAGCATGTCATCCACCAACTGCCGAATATTGTCATCGACCTCAGCCACCGGCTCGGCGCGTGTACGCAAACGTGGGTCTGGAAAGTGCAAGATATTAAGAATCGCCATTATTTATCCGCTAACTAATAAAGTAAGCCCGAAGGGAATCCTTTGCCAGAAGAGCGACTTTCAAACACTTGGTTAGTTTCCCTCGAAAGTGTAAGTGAAACGCGAGAACAAAGTTTACCATATGGGCCGTTTTTCAATCGCGCGATAGTATACACTTTTAGCAACAAGACTCGTGCCGGATTTGGATCACAGAGATAACACCATGAAACTAATACGTTTAATCCTGTTTATTGGATTGTGCCTGAGCATCGTTAGTTCCGTCCACGGGGCGGACGAGATTGTACTCAAAGATAAGCATCCTAGCAGCTATCAGGTGAAACGTGGCGACACACTGTGGGAAATCGCCTCACGTTTTTTACGTGATCCATGGCGCTGGCCCGACATCTGGTATGTAAACCCGCAAATACACAATCCCCATGTCATCTACCCCGGTGACGAAGTGGTTCTCACCTATAAAGACGGAAAACCACGCCTGGAATTGCGACGCGGCGCCAGCCACAACGGTCTGCGCATCATTAAACTAACACCTGAAATCCGCAAGCAGGAGTTATCGCGCCCCATTCCGACCATACCCATCGACGCCATACAACAGTTTCTATCTCGTCCAAGAATCATTACCAGGGATGAGGCCAAACACCTGCCTTATGTAGTCTCCAGTCAGGACGCCCATCTGGTTGCGGGGAGTGGGGACAAAGTCTATGCCTCCGGCATCTTACCCAGTGAAAATAACCGCTACACCATCATTCGTTCGGGCCAGACATTTCGCGATTCTGACCGAGGAAAGAACCGAGTTTTAGGGCACGAGGCGATTTATGTCGGAGAGGCATTGGTAACCCAGTATGGAGATCCGTCCACTCTTGAAGTAACTCAGTCCGAACGCGAAATCTTACGTGGCGACTTGCTGATTCCTGCCACAGCACAACAATTGGATTATAATTTCGTACCGAACGCGCCCATTGACCAGGTTCGCGGTCAAATCATTGCCGTAGTTGACGGAGTTTCAAGAATCGGCCAGTATCAGGTGGTCGTGATAAACCGGGGCACAAGCCATGGTATGGACAAAGGCCATGTACTGGCTGTCTACCAAACTGGCACTACCGTTCGTGACACAGTGCGTGAGGGAATATTCGGTAGCGGCGATGTCACCTTGCCTGACGAAAGAATTGGGTATTTGATGGTATTCCGCCCATTTGAAAAACTCAGTTATGCATTGGTGATGAAGGCGACTCGCGACATGCAAATTTACGATATGGTCGTTAACCCATAGGCATCCTGTAGTAAATACATCCTACAAGATGAATTAGGCCGGGATGCCTGATTAAAAAAACAAACGAAAAAGAAGAAGAAAACAATGGAACTGAAATTCTCTCTCGCGCTGCTGCGCGTTTCTGGTATTGGCCCTGTTACCTTCAACCAGTTGGTGGAAAAAGCAGGTTCAGCTGAAGCGGTATATGAAATGGCCGCAACCACCGATAATCCTCTGCAGCTCAGCCCAGCGATATTATCGTCATTGAATGAACCAGACTTCTCTGACCTCGAACCCGTTCTGGAATGGTCAGAGCAGGAAGAAAATCACATTCTCACTCAGCAACACCCGGACTTTCCCTATCTCCTGCGACAACTTCCAGATGCCCCGCCCCTTCTTTATATAAAGGGCAGAAATGACATCCTACGAAGAAATCAATTAGCCATCGTTGGCAGTCGGAACCCGACACATGCTGGACGTCAAGCAGCATTCGAGTTTGCAGAACAGTTGGCCCGTTGTGAACTAACCATCACCAGCGGATTGGCCCTGGGAATCGACACCGCCGCCCATGAAGGTGCACTAGCGGCACAAGGACATACTATCGCGGTCATGGGTACTGGCCTCAAACGCATCTACCCAGCGAGCAATCGCCAATTGGCTCACCGCATAGCCAGCGAAGGTGGCGTATTGATATCCGAATTCCCATTGGATGCGGGACCGGCACGAGAGCATTTTCCACGTCGCAATCGCATCATCAGCGGCATGAGCCTTGGCACACTCGTAGTTGAAGCAGCGCGTCAAAGTGGCTCACTCATAACCGCCCGCCTGGCTGCGGAACAAGGTCGAGAAGTATTCGCTATGCCGGGCTCCATACACAATCCGCTCGCCCGCGGCTGCCATGCCTTAATCCGAGAGGGCGCGAAACTGGTTGAGACCGCCCCAGACATATTGGAAGAAATTTGCGGGAAAATTGGGATAACCCCGGCATCTAATCAACATGACCTTCTAATGGAAGGGGAAAATAATCCCCCATCTACTCTTGATAAACAGTACCATTCTGTTTTAACTTGCGTCGGTTTCGAACCAACGGCTGTCGACACGGTCGTAATCCGTAGTGGATTGCCTGCACCCCAGATCTCCTCGATGCTTTTGGTCCTTGAATTGCAGGGTTTTATCCAGGCCCAAACTGGCGGACTCTACTCCCGCATCAAATGAAAGGCTAAAAAAATGAAAGAAAGTGTTCTCGATGTACTGATGTATTTGTTTGAGAACTACCTTGATGACGATGAAGAAATCACAGCAGATCGCGACATTTTGAATACCGAATTAAAACAAGCCGGCTTCGGCGAGATGGAAGTGGAAAAAGCGCTTTCCTGGCTCGAAGATCTGGCCAGCTTGAAAGAGTCAGGCTTTAAGTCCAATTTGCGGGATATACACGCGTTTCGCGTATTTACCGAACAGGAAGTAAAAAAACTAGACCGCGAATGCATCGGCTTTTTGATGTTTCTCGAACAGATCGGTGTGCTAACCCATGCCACCCGTGAGATGGTCATAGACCGCGTGATGGCGCTCGATAGCGGCGAAATCGACCTCGATCAACTGAAGTGGGTCATCCTGATGGTGCTGTTCAATCAGCCCGGAGAAGAGGAGGCCTTGGCATGGATGGAAGACCTGGTGTTTGACGAACAGGTAGGTAATCTGCATTAATGTCACCTTGCCATTATTTTCCAAACCACTGAAACGATAAGTTAATTAACGAGTTAATCGACAATACATGGGAAACAGTCTCGTCATAGTTGAGTCACCGGCCAAGGCCAAGACCATCAAAAAGTACCTTGGAAAAGGTTTTGAGGTGATGGCTTCCTATGGCCACGTGCGCGATCTCTTGCCGAAGGAAGGTGCCGTGGATGTCGATCACGACTTCCAGATGACTTATGAGCTAGTCGAAAAAAATAAAAAACACGTCGATGCCATCACGAAGGCGATGAAGAAAGCCGACACCCTTTACCTCGCAACTGACCCTGATCGCGAAGGAGAGGCCATATCCTGGCATCTGCATGAAATTCTGAAGGGCAAAAAGGCGCTCAAGGATAAAGAGGTGCATCGCGTCGTCTTCCACGAAATTACAAAACGTGCGATCAAAGACGCAATTGAGCACCCGCGCGAATTGTCTACCGAATTAATCAATGCCCAGCAGGCGCGTCGCGCACTCGACTATCTGGTGGGTTTCAATCTTTCACCGCTGCTGTGGAAAAAGATCCGTCGCGGCCTGTCCGCCGGGCGCGTACAAAGCCCGGCATTGCGCATGATTGTCGAAAGAGAACTGGAGATTGAAAAATTTATCGCCCAGGAATATTGGACGATAGAGGCAGACCTGAACACGCAAAAACAGGATTTTTCGGCCAAGCTCTTCCAGTATGGCGAAGAAAAGATTCAGCAGTTTAGCGTCACCAATGAGAAAGACGCGAAGAAGATCGAAAAAGACGTTATAAAGAAGGCCGGCGGAAAAATGCTGGTCACCAAGGTCGAGAAAAAGCAGCGCAAACGCAACCCGGCCGCGCCTTTCACGACATCTACGCTACAACAGGAAGCTTCCCGCAAACTGGGGTTCAGTGCACAGCGCACTATGCGCACCGCCCAACAACTCTATGAAGGTGTGGATATCGGTGAAGGCGAGATCGGTCTGATCACCTACATGCGTACTGACTCAGTCAATCTTTCCCAGGATGCTGTGGCTGAGATTCGCCAATATATCAGCAAAAAGTTTGGCGCAGACAATGTGCCTGAGGAAATACGCGCATACAAAACCAAATCGAAAAACGCCCAGGAAGCCCACGAGGCGATTCGTCCGACCTCAGTAGATATCGAACCAGAGGCCATCAAAAAGCATTTATCACCAGACCAGTTCAAACTGTATAGCCTGATATGGAAACGAACCGTTGCCTGTCAGATGATACATGCCACACTAAATACGGTCAGCGTGGATCTTACGGCTGGCGATGCCATCTTTCGTGCAAATGGTTCTGTGATCGCTATTCCTGGATTTATGGCGGTTTACCAGGAAGATGTAGACGATGCCAAAAAAGACGATGACGAAGGGCGAATATTGCCGCCAATGGAAGAAGGCGACACCGTCGACCTAAAGCAGATTCGCCCTGAACAGCATTTCACCGAGCCTCCACCGCGTTACACGGAAGCGAGCCTGGTAAAATCACTTGAAGAGCACGGCATTGGTAGACCTTCAACCTATGCATCCATCATCTCGACCTTGCAACAGCGTGAATATGTCGAAATGGACAAAAAGCGCTTCATCCCTACCGATGTGGGGCGCATCGTCAATAAATTTTTGACCGAACATTTTACCAATTACGTCGACTACGACTTTACCGCCCGCCTGGAAGACGAGCTTGACGCTATATCCCGTGGTGAAAAAGAATGGGTGCCATTGATGAAGGGTTTCTGGCAACCCTTCAAGCATCTCGTCGACGATAAAACCGAAAGCGTCGATCGCAAAGACGTTACCCAGGAAATGATCGACGAGAAGTGTCCCAAATGTAATGAGCAATTATCCATACGTCTTGGTCGCCGCGGTCGATTTATCGGTTGTACCGCCTTCCCCGAATGCGACTACACCCGCAATCTCAGCGACGATGCAGAAACAGCGGAACCCGAGATTGTCGAGGGTCGAAAATGTCCTGAATGCCAGTCTGATTTGATTATTCGCCAGGGACGGTACGGGAAATTCATCGGTTGTAGCGGTTACCCCAATTGCAAGCACATCGAGCCTCTCGAGAAACCCAAGGAGACCGGCGTCGAATGCCCGGAATGTCACAAGGGTGAAATGCTTCAACGCCGCTCTCGCTACGGCAAAGTCTTTTATTCTTGCTCGAGATATCCAGATTGCGAATATGCCGTATGGAACGAACCTATCAACGAACCCTGCCCCGAGTGTCAGTGGCCTATGCTCACTATCAAGACCACGAAACGCAAGGGAATGGAGAAAGTCTGTCCTCAAAAGGACTGCGGCTATGCTGAACCCCATGAAGATACTGAGGAATCTGAGGCTGACGGCTAATAATTTGCAATCCCGCTAGCTCTGTAATCCCGAAATCTGTACAATTCGCCGCCACATTCACCCAGGCTCTACCGTCAATGGACAAAATCGAAAATCTTAGAAATATCGCCATCATCGCACACGTCGACCATGGCAAGACAACCCTTGTAGATCAGATGCTTAAGCAGTCTCAGACCTTGGATGCACGCACCCAGCTCGAAGAAAGGGCGATGGATTCCAATGATCAGGAGAGGGAACGTGGTATCACAATATTGGCAAAACCCACTGCCATACGCTGGAACCAGTACCGCATTAATATCGTTGATACTCCTGGACACGCGGATTTTGGTGGCGAAGTAGAACGTGTTTTGTCGATGGTGGATTCGGTTCTGCTTCTGGTCGATTCAGTTGACGGCCCCATGCCGCAAACTCGCTTCGTAACCGAGAAAGCCTTAAGAAGAGGGCTACACCCGATCGTTGTTATTAACAAGATTGACCGCCCCAGCGCCCGCCCGGAATGGGTACTAGACCAAACTTTCGATTTATTCGACCGCCTTGGCGCCACCAACGAGCAACTTGATTTTCCAGTCGTGTACGCATCAGGTCTGAACGGTTTTGCTGGGTTAGACAGTAGCATTCGTTCCGGAAATCTTGATCCTTTGTTCCAGACCATTATTGACAAGGTTCATCCACCGCAAGTCGAAATTGAAGATCCTTTTCAGTTACAGGTTTCCCAGCTCGACTACAACAGCTACGTGGGCGTTATCGGTATAGGCCGAATTGCTCGCGGACGCATTAAACGCAATACACCTGTGGTAGTCGTGGACAAAAAAGGTAACCGCCGCAAAGAACGTGTACTACAAATTCTTGGATTTCTCGGTCTGCAAAGAATTGAGGTAGACGAGGCACAGGCGGGTGATATCGTCTGCTTTACCGGGATTGCGGATCTAAATATATCGGATACTTTGTGCGACCCGGATGCCGTAGAGGCATTGGCCCCGCTTTCAGTAGATGAACCTACTGTCAGCATGACTTTCCAGGTAAATAATTCTCCCTTTGCGGGCAAAGACGGCAAATTCGTCACTTCACGCCAGATCCGGGAACGACTCGAACAGGAATTAATTCATAACGTCGCTCTGCGCGTTGACGATACCGGTGACCCAGACAAGTTTCGCGTCTCAGGTCGCGGGGAATTACACCTGTCGGTATTGATCGAAAACATGCGCAGAGAAGGTTATGAATTAGGCGTTTCCCGCCCGGAAGTAATTACCCGCATGGTTGACGGCGAAAAACACGAACCGTTTGAGCAATTGACGGTTGATGTCGAAGATCACCACCAGGGCACCATTATGGAACGCCTTGGCGAGCGCGGCGCAATGATGCAGAACATGCAACCCGACGGAAAGGGTCGCGTACGCCTCGATTTCATTATTCCATCACGCGGACTGATCGGTTTTCGCACCGAATTCCTGACTGCTACTCAAGGTACAGGACTTATGTTCAGCGTGTTTGACCACTACGGCCCGGCGAAAGTCGGCAACTTTGGTCAGCGCAAGAATGGGGTACTGATCTGTAACGCCCCAGGAAAGGCGCTTACCAACGCCCTGTTTAATCTACAGGAGCGTGGCCGTATGTTTTTGAGTCACGGTGATGAAGTGTACGAAGGCATGCTTGCCGGCATACATTCCCGCGATAATGATCTGGTGGTCAATGTCCTTAAGGCCAAGCAACTGACCAACGTGCGCGCGGCGGGTACAGACGAGGCTCAGATTCTGACACCGCCTATCAAGCACACACTGGAACAGGCGCTTGAATTTATCGACGACGACGAATTAGTAGAAGTAACACCAAATCACATTCGCCTGCGCAAGAAAATTCTTAGCGAATCTGATCGTAAACGCGCCTCGCGCAGCAAGGAATAAGACCTGTCGGCTGCCAACTCCGGTCATAAATGGTAGAGTAACATCCACGATTGACTCAGGAGATTTTGATGGCAGCCTGGTTTATGATCACCCTGGTTGGCGAAGACCAGCCTAATATTGTTGCCTCGGTGACACGTGCCTTATTTGAGGCACAGTGTCATTTAGGCGAGACCTCAATGATACGCCTCGGGGGTAATTTCACTATCATGATGATGGTGAAATACAACGGCGAGGAAGACGGTTTGTCACAACTACTGCAACCGTTATCCGATAAGCTACACCTTCGTCTCCACGTTGATCCCATCACCGGACATTTACACCAGCACAGACAGCCGGACGTGCGTATCTCTGTTTTCAGCGCAGACCGTCCAGGCATCGTCGCCAAGGCAACCGGTAGTCTTGCCGATGCTGGACTGGATATAACTGATCTAGAGTCAGACGTAGGCGGCTCCGAAACAAAACCTATCTATATCATGCATATCGAAGGCGTGGCTAAAAACGGAATCGACGCACTAGAATCAGCGGTTGCTGACATCCGTCAAAACGGTATAGATGTCACCCTTACGCCTATTGAGTTGATGATCGGGTAGCAATAGATGGCTGTAAAGGAGATTCTGACCTACCCCGACGAACGCCTGAAAAGACTCGCGGAAAAAGTCGAACGTTTTGATAGCGAGCTACGCGATTTGATCGCTGACCTTGAGCAAACGCGGCAGGCAGGTCCAGCGGCTGTTGGAATTGCAGCGCCGCAAATTGGTTATAACAAACGTATTGTCATCGTTGATGTGTCCGGTCGGAAAAAAACGCACAACCATGGATATCTCGTTCTCGTTAACCCGGAAATTACCGAATGGGAAGGCTTCGAGGTAGGACGGGAGGGCTGTCTATCAGTGCCTGACTACACCGGCAACGTCATCCGTGCCGAGAAAATCTCTCTGCAGGCCTATGATCCCCAGGGAAACACCATCAAAATAGAAACGCATGGCTTTGAGGCAAGGGCCATACAACATGAACTCGACCATCTTGATGGTTTACTGTTCTTAGATCGCCTGGTGAGTCGACGCAATGACCTTTTCGAACGGAAAAATTACAAATGAGTGAGGAAAAAAATCAGGCTGAACTCTGTCCTTGTGGCAGCAAAAAGCCCTACGACAAATGCTGCGGCCTTTATCACACTGGCGAGCAGCACCCGGCAACAGCTGAGCACCTTATGCGTTCTCGTTACTCGGCATTCGCCAAGAACGACTTCGACTATCTGAACAGATCCACCCATGAAAGCGCCGAACAATATGACACCCCGCATAACCGACAGCTATATAGCCAGTTTGAATGGGTAGGATTAGAGATACTGTCGACCGAAAAAGGCACCATTGATGATAACGAGGGTTATGTAGACTTCGTCGCTAGCTATCGCGTTGGCGGCGGCGATCACACGATTAGGGAAAAAAGCTACTTTCGTAAACAAGGTGGGCGCTGGTTATATTTCAGCGGCAAATCACTTCAAGCCCCTAAAAAGAAGGATGAACGTGTTGGGCGTAACGATCCATGCCCCTGTGGAAGCGGTAAAAAATATAAAAAGTGTTGCATGAACTAAACAGGGCTTAAATTCTTATCTATACTTCATATTGGCTCAACGAAGGCCAAATATACTCGGCTAACACTAATAAGAAGCTATAAAAACAATAATATAAGATTTACATGGAGGGAAGACCATGAAAACAGGCCTATCAGGCACGGTTCTGCTGTGGCTCATTTTCCTTGTCGCCTGTGGCGGCGCATCCCCAAATTTTGGTGACAAAACAGGCGATGCCAAACAGATAGCATTAATCGCCAGCTCCTATCCTCTAAACGGCGACCAAAATGTACCTGTTAGAACGACACAGATAACAGTGAGCTTTGCTATTGATATAGCCCCCGAGACCGTCAGCCAGGAAAACATTCACTTGATGCCGGGCGAAGGGTCAAACATGCATATCTTGACGTCCACGGGCGAAGAGATCAGCTCAGAATTCTATGACAGAAAAGACATGATTAGCGGACATGTGTTTTATAGCCCAGCCGATCGTACGCTGACGTTTAGGCCTGCATCCCCACTAGAACACGGCACCACGTACCATATTCATATCCAGAATCTAAAGCAGCTTGATGGATCGCCACTGGCCACAGGCGCCGACACAGTACAGTTTTCTTTCACCACCGAACACAGAATGTTGGAGCGCGTCAACTTTTACACGAAAGACGACAACGATGCTGATATCATCAACGCGTGGCGTGAATTCAGCTACCGTGGTGACAAGTCTCTGGAAAAAGAAACCATCATAAAAGCCAGCGGCAAAATCAACACTGTCACCGTGTATTCGCAGCTCATGCCCGGCGGTGCGTTCGCAAAAGCTATCGTCTATGAGGGGAACCAGGAATCTATCGCGCATTACACGATGGAAGTGAAAGATGAATTCGGTAATGTTGTAGGCGAAGGGCGCATAGTAGACCCCGGCCCTGATGGCGTCTGGGGAAACAGTGATGATTTACTCAATAGATACACTCGTTACACACATCATCACAATTCTCATACCGAAGTTAGCGTTTTCCGCGTTGCGGATCGCTTACAACAGATAGGCATCACGTCAGCGCCCTGGAGCCAAAGAGAAACCAGTTTTGAAATCACGATAAGTTACCTGATTGAACAGAATGGTCCTCTGTTTGAGCACCGCACAATTTTCTATAGCGATTTAGGCATCGAAAACAAAATCGACCTGGACAAAAACGGTAACCCTGCACCTGTTGACGACGTTGTGACTGGGTGGCGAAAAAGGGATTTCAATAACGATAGTGGATTGCGTACACATCTTTGGACACTACAAGGCAACTTTGACAGCGAGCTCAAACGCAAAACCCCCGAGCTTTCGGAAGCTTTATTCACAGAAAACAATAAAGTAATGCACATGACAAACTATGAATACATTCCTTTATCCATCAACCCGTCGCAATCATTGTTAATAAAAAGCTCAAACTTCGATGGACCTGGTGACGACAAAGACTGGTTAACTTACCAGGACAACCATGTAATCAGTTATGAGGAGTATGAATATGATGTAAACGGGTATTTACAAAAACAAAAGGTATATCATGTTAGCGATGAGGGCGTTGCCAACCTGAAACAGGAATATATCTACAAAGTCTACTAACGACGAACCTGCATTTCAAACATCAGTGTTCCGCCGTCTACATCTGTGATACTAAGCTGCACACTGTCACCATCGCGCAAGTGTTTGCGCGGCTTTTTCAACATCAAATGTTTGCCACCCGGTTCAAACTCGATCACTTCTCCCGGTGCCAGTTCAATCTTTTCCAGATGCTTCATGCGCATCATACCACCTTCTAAAACCGTCGCATGAAATTCCACTTGTTCAAACGAACGACTGCTGATTTGACTCAACACAAGCGATCTATCAGAAACATTTTTTAGTTTTACATAACCGGCCAGTGCTTTTGCATTTGGTGGTGCTTCGCGAACCCAGGCGTTTGTGACTTCAAGAGCCAAAGACCGGGCGCTTGCAACACTGCATAAAACACCGAATAGAATTAGCACACTGATAATGCTACGCATAATATTAGCGATAATAGTCCGTAACCAGACGAAACGCGCGCGTCACTCGTTCAACATCATGGGGAGGCAACACATATGCGCGTTCACGCCCGAGAGGATCGATGAAATAAACGGAAGCTCCATGATTGACAATGTAGTCCCCGGTACTCATATCGCCTTCGTAGTCGTAGATGACCCCCAGAAGCTGAGTCAGCTTGTCGATTTCAGCTTTTTCGCCAGTAATGCCGATGATGTTCTCATTAAAATAATAGACAAAATCATTCATAACATTAACGGTATCGCGCAACGGATCAACCGTCATAAAAACAAATTGAGTTCCCTCTGGCAGACCTTCTTGCTTATACATTTGATCCATGACGCGCATGCTATTTGGGCATACGTCAGGACAATTGGTATATCCTGGAAACAACACTGTCCATTTGCCTAACAGATTTTTCCTCGAAAATATTTCGTCTTTATGAGTCGAGAGCGCGAATTCGCCGATGTCCGCTGGAGGGGAGTCGATAATTACCCCTTTTAAATCCTCTGGCAGCGCCAACTTCGGAGGTTCAGATTGGATTGCCGAAAAGCCGAAATAAATCAATCCAAACCCGGCGATCATCAATACAAGCGCGATCTTAATATTTGTCTTGATCATAATGAGGTGACCTAGCGTGTTTGGTGCAACTTTGCCAGCTTACTGGAATCCATCTTATAGCTGAAAATACGCAATGGCTCATTACCGGTGTTTATTTTATGAATTATCGTAATCATTTCCTTGCCCAGCCCATTTTCATACTTCGTGACATATTCATACATATAAAACTGTCCACTAAAGCGCATATCATTGAGCTTATTTTTCAGGCGAAACGATTCCATTTTCCCCATAATTCCACTGACATCTTGAAAATATTTGTCCCACTCAGAACGGCCTTTTACTGAAAAGAATTCATCATTTACCAGGGAATACAGGGTTTCGTAGTCTTGGGCCTGCAAGGCCTGCATGAAGTCCTTGGCCAGTTTGTCGGCGACGGCGTCTTCCGGTGGCGGAGTGTTATTACAAGCGCCCAGAACCAGCACCAATACAAACATCAAAAACAACTGAACCGCTTTCATATCTATCCCCTTACTTTGAGTAACAAGGTCTCAATATCGTTGTCGATCAAAAGATCACGAGTACTATTCAATTGGGCCAGATCATCGAAAGGACCAATTTGTACTCGGTGCCAGATTTGATCTCCGTCAATTTTTGCAGAGACGATTCTGGAAACAACGCCCAATAACGCCAACGTCGCTTTCCGTTTATCCGCATCAGCCATATTTTTAAATGAACCCGCCTGCAACACGTACACCCCAGGCGTTGCAATTGGCTTTGCGGTTGTTTTCTTATCTTGTTCCTTGCCTGATTCTTCAGGGACAACGACTTCAAGCTTGGGCAACAATTTGTAAAAATCGTAATCAAAAGCACGCTGTTGTTGATCTTCCTTTTGCTCGAGTTTGAGCTGATCTTTAAGCGTCGAACTCGTGCCGCTCGTCGACTGACCTCGCAAAAACACAAGAAAAGCGATAAACAGACCTATGAGCAAACCTGTCGCCAGCCATAACCAGCCAGGAACCGTTTTTCGTTTCGTCATTTTTGGTGTTGCACCACGCTTGCGCGTGTTCTTTGTGCTCGATGCCATGTCTTACATAGCCTCAGGTGCCGACACTCCAATCAATGCTAAACCGTTGTGCAAGACTTGTCTGACAGCAGTTACCAGACAGAGTCGAGCGTTGCGTAATGACTCATCTTCAACGATGAATTTATGTGCGTTGTAATAGGTATGCAAACCATTGGCAAGTTCGCGCAAGAAATGAGGAATCTGATGCGGCTCATAATTCAATGCGGCCGCCTCAACCACTTCCGGATATTTACCTAATAGCGTAAATAAATCCTGCTCATGGGATTCTGTCAGCGAAGAGATCGCAGATTGCCCTGCTACGCTGTCATAGCGAATACTTTTTTCATCAAGTTCACGAAACACGCTGCAGATACGCGCATGCGCATACTGTATGTAGTAGACAGGATTATCGGAGGATTGCGATTTGGCGAGATCCAGATCAAAATCCAGATGCTGTTCACATTTACGCATAATGTAGAAAAATCTCGCCGCGTCGTTGCCAACCTCGTCCCGCAATTCGCGCAAGGTAACAAATTCGCCGCTGCGCGTGGACATCTGCACTTTTTCACCACCTCGATACAGAATAGCAAACTGCACCAGCAACACTTCCAGATCATCCGGATTTCTATCAAATGCCTGAAGCGCGGCTTTTACGCGCGCGACATATCCGTGGTGATCCGCACCCCAAACATCGATGACCTTATCAAAACCGCGTTCCAGCTTATTCAAATGGTAGGCGATATCGGAAGCAAAATAGGTTGTCTGTCCATTGTCGCGCATAACGACGCGATCTTTTTCATCACCCAACGCGCTTGAACCAAACCATAGCGCACCATCTTTTTCATAGACGTGACCGCTATTTTTGAGTTTTTCCATGGCGCGACTTACCGCGTCGGAGTCCATCAAGGAGCGCTCGGAAAACCATTCGTCATAGGTTACGCCGAATTCAGCAAGATCTTCGCGAATGTCAGTCAGGATATTGTTTAATGCAGCGCCGAAAAACACATTGTAACCACTATTCCCAAGCAGTGCTTTTGCTCGTAAGATCAGTCCGTCGATATGCTCTTCCTTGTCACCGCCCGGCTGACCTTCGTCGGGATGAACACCTTCGATAATCTCATCAAAGGAAAAGCGGTATTCCTCACCATGTTTTTCGTAAACCTGGCGCGAAATATCACGAATATAGTCACCCTTGTATCCGTTAGAAGGGAATACCAACTTATCACCGCACAATTCCAGATAACGTAGCCAGACCGAAGTACCCAGTATATCCATCTGTCGACCGGCATCATTTACGTAATATTCCTTGTGTACGTTGTAGCCCACAGCTTTAAGAAGATTCGCGACCACCGCACCATATGCCGCACCGCGTCCATGCCCAACATGTAGGGGACCGGTAGGATTTGCCGAAACAAACTCAACCTGCACCTTTTTACCGGCGCCGACAGAGCTCTTGCCATACTCACTGCCCGCCTTGAGAATTTGTGCTATCAGATGACTATGCGCGTCGGGATTCTGGAAAAAATTGATAAATCCTGGTCCCGCAATTTCAACTTTAACCACCATGGATGAAGTAGGAAGCGCGCCAATAATCAGCTGTGCAATGTCGCGCGGTTTCTTCGCTGCCTGTTTGGCAAGCTTCATCGCGATATTGCAGGCGAAGTCCCCATGGCTCTTGTCCCGGGTACGTTCTATGGTAATTTCCGGTATAGCATCAATATTTAGATCGCCCGATTGTTTGAGCGAATTCAGGGCCTGAGTGACCAGATCAACAATTTGCGTTTTCAAGCGTGCTCGTACTCGCGAGTTTGGAAAAAAGGGCTGAAATTTTACCGTCTGGCGAAGGAAAAAACGAGGACAAAGCCCAAATCACATGAAATTTAGACTCTCCTGCGGGAGGGACAGGGTCAGCTTTCCTTGTTTCCCGCAATCCGGCCTTCCTTGCCAGAAACCAGATTCTGGATATTTGAACGGTGACGCCAGATAAGCAAAATAGTGATAAAGATGTTCATCCACAGGTATTCGGGCACATCGACAAAATACCACATATATACCGGTGTCAAAGCTGAGGCCACCAGGGCCGAAAGTGACGAAATACGGAACACTACGGCCATAACTACCCAGGTGACCAGCGCTGCCACACCAACAGGCCAGCTCAATGCTAACAACACACCCAGGGCCGTAGCCACGCCTTTACCGCCTTTGAAGCCGAAGAAAATGGGATACAAATGCCCCAAAAACGCTGCCACTCCCACTAAGGCCATGCTGGCATCAGAAACAATAAAAGGCTTGGCCAGTAAAACAGGAATCACGCCTTTGACCGAATCACCTAACAAGGTAAGCGCTGCCGCCTTTTTTCCACCATAGCGCAATACATTGGTTGCGCCTGGATTTTTCGATCCAACGTTACGCGGATCAGTCAACCCCATAGCACGGGCCACAATAATGGCAGTTGAGATTGAGCCTATTAAATAGGCACCTGTAATAAATGCGATATCTAGCAGCATTGGGGATTCGGCTTTCGTTGAAACAGGATTCGGATTATAGTGCCACTTTTGTCACAAGTCGCGAACACAATGGATATTATCTTCATAACAGAGCTAAAAATCCAAACCATCATTGGAATATATGACTGGGAAAGAGAAATAAAGCAAACCATCAGCATAGACCTTGAGATGGGCACAGACATAAGAAAATCCGCGCAAAGTGACGCGATAGAGGACACGCTCAACTACAAGAAGGTGGCTAAGCGCATTATCAGTTATGTCGAAGGCACCAGTTTTGAATTGGTAGAAACGCTGGCGGAGAACATCTCCGATCTGGTTCGCGAAGAATTCAAAGTGCCGTGGCTGCGCCTAAGGCTCGCTAAACCAGGTGCCGTACGTGGTTCAAAAGAAGTTGGTGTTCTGATTGAGCGTGGGGAACGATCCTAATGGCCGATGTTTTCGTCAGTATCGGCAGCAATATCAATCGCGATCACAATATTCGCGGCGGATTAAACGCTTTGCGCGAACATTTTGGCGAGATAACCCTATCTCCCGTGTATGAAAGCCTGTCCGTCGGTTTTGATGGCGAAAATTTCTATAATCTCGCGGCTAGTTTCCAAACAAATTTGACCATCGATGAACTCGGCGAACTTTTCGACCAAATTGAAGATGCGTATGGTCGTGATCGTAATAGTCCTCGATTCAGCGCTCGAACGCTGGACATCGACTTACTGCTTTACGACAGAGTCGTAAGCAAAAACCACTGCATCCTTCCTCGTCCAGAAATCTATGAAAACGCCTTTGTGCTTAAACCGCTGGCAGATATCGCCGGAAACCTCACAGATCCACTTAAAGACAAGACCTATCAACAATTGTGGCGTGAATTCCAGGGCGGTGAAAAACAGGAATTGTGGGAAATCAACATCGATTTAAATCCTTAGTGACTCAGAGAACGCCCACCATCTACCGCCAGTATCTGACCAGTTACATATCCTGCATCACGCACCAAATACATTGCCGCCCTCGCGATATCCTCGGGATCTCCTTTTCGTTTTAAGGCGGTTCTGGAAACGATGTCTGCCTTAGCCGCTTCATCTATACCTTCAGGCCACAGGATTGCCCCCGGAGCGATAGCATTCACACGAATATCACCGCCAAGCTCTCTGGCTAACGCCTTCGTCATCATCACCAGACCGGCCTTGGCCATGCAATAAACTGGATAACCCTTTAATGGCTTGTCAGCGTGTATATCAACGATATTGATGATTACCCCATGCCCTTTGCGTAGATAAGGTGCGGCAGCCTGGGACAGAAAAAACGGTGCTTTTAGATTGCTGGCAAACAAATCATCCCACTGCTGCACCGTGACCTTACCCAAGTCTGTTGGGTAAAACGTAGACGCATTGTTCACCAATATGTCGAGTCCACCCCAGACAGCTGCGCTCTGATCAATAATCGATGACAAAAGGCTCGTATCGTTCAGATCACCACTGACCGTTGTCGCGCTGCCCATACGCTGATTATTGAGCTCATCAGCAAGATCCTGAGCCGCCGTAGCGGAATGTCGATAATGAATGACGACACGCATGCCTGCCGCATGAAAATGCCGTGTCATCGCTGCGCCAACGCGGTGGGCAGCCCCGGTAATCAACACGACTTTGTCCTGTAGCGATCCTGTGTGAGACATAATACCTGCCTGTTTCGAGCCAAACTGATGTTAAACTAGCACAAATTTCAACCAATAGAAGTTTCATGTCACTCCCGGATTTCACTCAACTGCCAGCACCAGACGCAGAAGAACTGGCCATCAATAGCAAACTAAATCAGCAGATTCGAGACGAGATCAGCGCCAGTGGCGGCTCTATCAGCTTCGAACGCTTTATGGCCATGGCGCTATATACCCCGGGATTGGGGTATTACGTCAATGGCCGACGCACCATAGGCGTCGGGGGAGATTTTGTTACCGCACCGGAACTGACGCCCCTGTTTTCACATTGCCTCGCCCGACAAATCCAGCAGTTGGCCAAAGAGATCGGGCCAGGTTTTACTGTGCTGGAATTTGGAGGGGGAAACGGGACACTAGCAGCCGAATCATTGGCCTGGCTGGCCGACCATGGCGGACTCCCGGACAAATACTTCATACTGGATGTTAGTCCTTACCTCAAAACGATTCAGCGCGAACGCATACAGAATAAGGTGCCGCAACTCCTGGACCGTGTCGTATGGATATCAGAAGTGCCTGACAAGTTTCGGGGATTAGTCATCGCGAATGAGGTATTGGACGCCATGCCTGTCGAACTGATCCGACTTCATCAGAACGGCACCTATACGCAGATGAGGGTAGCAATTGAAGGAAATCAGTTTACCTGGCTCGAAGCCCCGCTGAACGATCCAACAATTACGGGTATCGCACAGGAACTCACCTCCACATACAGAGACCGTCTGGTAGACGGCTATCTCACCGAAATTAACCGCTATGCCCAGGGCTGGCTGGAGATGCTTGCGGAAAAACTCGACCGGGGGGCCATCATTCTCATCGACTATGGCTATCCTGCGTCCGAATGGTATATCCCGGACCGCTACCAGGGCACACTGATGTGTCACTATCGCCACCGTGCCCATTCCAATCCCCTAATTTTGGCTGGATTACAAGACCTTACGTCCCACGTCGACTTTTCTGCCATCGCCGAATACGCCAGCAATGCAGGCCTGGCGGTCGCTGGATTTAGTAACCAGGCGGGTTTCCTCATTGGCTGCGGCCTGGAATCGCTACTGCAGAATATTGATGCCTCCGATACCCGCAAGTTTCTGGAGGCCAGCGCACCTGTAAAGCGCTTGATTCTCCCTAGTGAAATGGGGGAGTTATTTAAAGTTGTTTCCCTTACAAAAAATATACACATCCCATTGTTAGGTTTTCAGGCCGATAACCGTCTGGATAGACTGTAATTCTCAGAAATACCAAATCGATACCATTTTTTTTGTCACTTTTTGTGTAAATTTAACACAATTTTTTCGATTCACTGCCGACAAATATCTGAGAGAAATCCAGGCAAGAAACCACTAGAAAGCAATGGAACCAAGCCAGTCATCAACAACAAAACTGTCTAGAACGTATCCAAAATCGGTACGTCGAAAACTGGTCATGATCTCCAAATCGGTGATCAAACCTGATCAGCCGTTGTTGTATCCATTGTTTCGCCAAGATGGCAGCCTGTTGGCAGACAAAGGCCTGATGTTGACTGAAAACCAACATGCGACCATCGTAGCCGATGATGTCTATACCCTGGATTTTGAACTGGTATCCGCCGTAGAAAACGTCAAAACGGAAATCGTGACGAGTAGTGCGGAATTGAACGAGTACAAACTCCCTTCACCATTTGAGCGTTTGCGACAGGCTGAGGGAATTTTGAAAGAAGTTTATTCCAACCCCCACTATCCAACCAATCAATCAAAGTTTCTAACCACCATCGGACGTGTTCAAGCGGTTTGTAAACAAGCGCCAGACGCGGCTATTGCCAAGATTTTTCTCGACGACAAAAAAGACTATACGGTTCAGCATGCTGTGCACACCGCAATATTGTGCGAAATCGTGGGAGACTACCTGAATTGGGGCATAGACATAAGGAGATCATTATGTGGTGCCGCCCTGAGCATGAATTTTTCGCTGGGTTTTTTGCAGGATGAGCTTCAACACCAACCAGAACCTTTGACAGATGAACAACGCCAATCAATTGAGAACCATCCTTTAGAAAGCGCCCGGATGCTCAACAAAAATGGTATTACCGACACCAAGTGGCTGGATTTTGTGGCCAAGCACCATGAACAGGTAGATGGCAGCGGTTATCCGAACCGGCTCTCAGGTAAGGATGTACCTGTACAGGTGTCGCTATTACGCCTGGCGGACGTCTACTGCGCCAAAGTAACCGGTAGATCATATCGAGAGCCAATCGTACCCAATATTGCTGCGCGGGATATCTATCTGGACAAAAACGAACATGAGAAAACCACTCTCATCGAAATCTTTGTCAAATGTATAGGCTTGTTTCCACCTGGCACCCTGGTCAAACTTGTGACCGGCGAAACCGGCATGGTGTTAAAGCGCGGTATACGCGTGGATACGCCTTTCGTCAAAATTATCCGCAGCGCGCAGGGAAAGGCATTATCAACACCTCTATTGCGAAACACCCAAACCAAAGGTTATGAAATAGTCGATGTCATTTCGTTTGAGAATGAACGCAAGGATCTCGATTTCGAAGCGCTTTGGAATTGAGTAGCAACCTTCACTATCAACGTCGGAAAAGCCAAAACAATAGCGTCAGAATTAAACTCACGACGATAGAAGTCACCACTGGAAAATAGAAACGGACGTTTTCCTTCTCGATCGCAATATCACCGGGCAACCTGCCGAGACCGAGCTTTTGAACCAGGGGCCATAACAGCCCCAGAACGATAAAGATAAGACCAATAATGATAAGCGTTCGGGACATACTCCCTCCTCACCACCGGGTCTAATTCAGCTGTCGAACCCCCTTCGGTCCACCCAGAATCAGCACATCCGCACCGCGATGTGCGAACAACCCGTTGGTCACTACGCCAACGATCTGGTTGATCTGAGTTTCAAGTTTTGGTGCATCAACGATCTGCATGCCATGTACATCAAGAATGATATTGCCATTGTCCGTGACAAAGCCTTCGCGATATACCGGGTTTCCACCCAACTTAACCAATTGACGCGCTACATAGCTGCGCGCCATGGGGATGACCTCGACGGGTAACGGAAACTTCCCTAACACGCCAACCAGCTTGGATTCATCAGCGATACAGACAAATTTTTCGGATGCTGCTGCAATGATTTTTTCCCGAGTCAGCGCGCCGCCGCCACCTTTAATCAGGTGAAGACTCTCATTGGATTCGTCTGCACCATCGACGTAGACTTTGATATCGTCCACGCTATTTAAGTCATACACCTGAATGCCATGGCTTTTGAGACGGGCAGTAGAGGCTTTTGAGCTGGAAACCGTTCCGTCGATCTTGTGCTTGATTCCCGCCAGGGCGTCTATGAAAAAATTGACCGTAGAACCTGTACCTACACCGACAATACCGCCAACTTCGATATATTCGAGCGCCGCTTCCGCAGCCGCCTTTTTTTGCTCATCTTGTGACATTCATTTCTCCCGTTATAAAACGCTGCTCACTGCCTATTTGGGCTTCCCGCGATTGTAAAGCGTATATTTCAGGCTTTCCAGGAAAATGCGGGCTTATATCAGCCTTTACCGCCATCATTAAAAGAACATGTGTTGGATTTCCGGCTTTTTAATCCAACAAAGTGCTATCATCGCCATTTGTTCAGCGCGCGCAGGTTCTACATGTCCACGGATTATCTAAAACGTATACTCAGAGCCCAGGTATACGATGTCGCCATTGAGACACCACTCGATTATGCCAAGGGACTTTCTAGCAAGATAAAAAACCAGGTCTGGATCAAACGAGAAGATCTCCAGCCTGTGTTTTCATTTAAGATTCGTGGCGCATATAACAAAATCGTTCAACTCTCGGACGAAGCCAGACAAAAAGGTATCGTCGTCGCTTCTGCCGGGAATCACGCCCAAGGGGCGGCACTGGCGTGTCAGCGCCTCGGAATACGAAATACCATCGTCATGCCAAAAACCACGCCTGCAATCAAGATTGACTCTGTTCGTAGCTACGGCAGCGAAGTCGTTCTCCACGGAAACACCTACGACGAGGCTTATTTACACGCACGAAAGCTAGAGGACGAACATGGATATACATTTGTGCATCCATATGATGACCCGGATGTCATCGCCGGTCAGGGCACTGTAGCAATGGAAATACTTCGCCAGCATTCGGCTGAGTTGGACGCGGTATTTGTTCCAGTAGGCGGCGGTGGATTGATCGCTGGCGTTTCTGCCTACATCAAACAGGTCAGACCTGAAATCAAGATAATTGGTGTCGAAGCGGAAGATTCCGCTTGTTTATACGCAGCACTCCAGGCCGGCGAACGAGTCATTCTCGACCAGGTTGGCATATTTGCCGACGGCGTGGCCGTTCGTCAGATTGGTGAAGAGACTTTCAAGCTTGCGAAACAGTATGTCGACGAGGTTATTACTGTAGACGTTGATGAAATTTGTGCTGCGATCAAAGATATATTCGACGATACCCGCTCGATTGCCGAACCGGCAGGTGCGCTTGCAATAGCGGGAATAAAAAAATATGTGCAGCGTGAGCGATACATGGATTTGCAGTTTGTTGCGATCGATAGTGGCGCCAATATGAATTTCGATCGACTACGATACGTTGCAGAGCGCTCAGAGCTGGGCGAGCAACGTGAAGCGTTACTAGCCGTTACGATTGATGAACAACCCGGCAGTTTCCATCGCTTTTGTCATCTTATTGGACAACGCAATATCACCGAGTTTAATTATCGCTACGCCGACGCCAAGATCGCGCATATCTTTGTCGGAATTCAATTACGTGAAATTCCAGAAGAAAAAATTCAACTGATGAAACGCCTTGAAGAACACGGCTACCAGGTACTGGACATGTCTCGCAATGAAATGGCGAAGCTGCATGTCAGGTATATGGTCGGAGGCCATGCACCAGGCGTCGATAACGAAATCATTTATCGCTTTGAATTTCCTGAACGTCCAGGCGCACTATTGCTGTTTCTTACGAAAATGGGACAGCGCTGGAATATCAGCATGTTTCATTATCGCAACCATGGCGCAGCATACGGACGTGTATTAGCTGGAATTCAGGTTCCGAATAATGAACGAAATGACTTTCAGGATTTTCTAAAAGACCTGGGCTATCCCTATTGGGATGAGACTGACAATGAGTCCTACCGCCTTTTTCTTGGCAAACCCTAACAAAGGCGCCGGTTATACCCGCAAAATCAGCGGACAGCGTACAGATTTGGTTTAGACGGTGATTGAGATGCTTGTGTGGTGCTCGCTTCTTCGACCCACTCTATCAAGGAACGCCATTCTTCCTTGTCCCGGTCGCTATTAGCACCATTCAGCTCTAAAACACTAACTCCGTGTTCTGCGGCCTGCATATATGTCTCATTCTGCGACAATACAGCGATAAAACTGATATCGAGATTAGAAAATATACGTTGCATCGCGTAATAAGCCGGGCTTTCTTTTTGAACACGATTTGCAATTATTCCTACTTTTGCACGACTGGGATACATACGGAAAAACGCATGTAAATCGCGTATAAAGATAGCCGTAGCACGAATATCAATTGGCGATGGGGAAACTGGAATCAGAATACGATCAACGTCTTTCAACGCAGAATTGATCTTGTATAAATCGACACCTGCCGGTGTATCAATAATCAGGCGATCGGCATTGGTGGGTAATCTCATTTGCCATGCACGGGTAGCACGAGCGTTTTTAGCGTGAGCTTCGATACCGTGAATATGGGGTTTGGAGTAGGGGCGATGGCGCAGCCATTCACTACTCGATCCTTGTGGATCGTAGTCTTTAACTACGGTATTCAACTCCTTGGAGGCGTAATAACCGGCAAGATTGGTCGCCAGTGTCGTTTTACCACTACCACCTTTGGAGTTTAAAACCATCACCGTCAACATAACACTTCTCCTATCCGCTTCCATTCTGTACAACTTACTACGGGCCTTTATGGCTCAAAGGCTTTCGCCCATGTCATAATTTCGTACAGAAACTGAAAAAACTTTAAGCAAATATGTAACAAATTGATGAATTTACATGTGCGGCATTTCTACAATATTGCGCTTTGACAAGCAACCAATATCCGTGGACCTTTTGACTCAAATGAACCGCGCGTTGAGTCACCGAGGGCCTGATGCCTATGGTATATTTCACCAGGCTCACCTGGGGCTAGGCCATACCCGCCTTAGCATCATCGACCGTGCTCATGGCCAACAGCCCATGTCCACTAGCGACCAACGCTTTACCATTACCTTCAATGGCGAGATCTATAATTACCAGGAATTGGCCTCTCAACTCCTCCGACTGGGTCACAATTTCAAAACCCGCTCAGACACAGAAGTACTACTTTGTTTACACCAGGAATACGGTGATAGAGCAATCAGCATGTTACGAGGCATGTTTAGCTATGTGCTTTATGACAGAGAATCTGACAGGTTATTACTGGTGAGAGATCGTCTTGGAATCAAGCCACTCTATTATTTTCAGGATGATACCTATTTCCTCGCCGCTTCCGAGATCAAAGCCATATTTGCCTCAGGTGTGGTGACTCCAGAACTTGATCCGCAGACTATTTTTGACCATTTCTATTACCAGTTCTCTATTCCTGGTCATACCAGTTTTACAGGTATACACGAAGTACTGCCTGGACATTACTATTCCATCGACACACTTGGACGGACCGAAACTAAGCGCTATTGGAGCCTTATCTTCCCGGCTGATGGTGAATATGAGAATCAAAACGAAAACTATTGGAAACGACAGCTAGAGGATATGTTGGACGAAGTCAGCCAACAGCATACTGTCGGAGAGGTCCCCGTTGGGGCTTATCTTTCGGGCGGACTGGACTCATCAACGACCTGCCATTTTCTTCAGAAACACAGTCCTGGGCCCATTCAAACCTTTTCTATACATTTCGAGAATGCCGCCAGTGACGAATCATACGCCTACAAACCGGTAGCCGAGGCCCTTGGCGTCGCAAATCACGAGCTTACTATACCCGAACCAGTGCCTAGCGACTTTTTGGCTAATCTACAACAAAGTGTCTACCATCTCGAGCAACCGCAGCGCATGGCAGTCGATATTCCCCATTTTTTATTATCTGACTTTACCCGGAAATCCGGGATCAATGTCGTATACACAGGGGATGGGGCCGACGAGATATTTGGCGGCTATGACAGCTACCGCCAGGACGCGATGCGCCTATGGGGAAACCAGGAATCTGATAGAGGCCGCAGGAAACAGCTGTATATGGAGGAATTCATTAAGGAGTTTCCACGAGAACATATTCAATTGCTTTGGTCGCTTCACCAACCTGAAAACCAGCGTAACGTCACCAAGCAGTTTGGCACCTATCCGGTCTGGTATGACTTTTGGCATATTCTCCAAAACTCAAGCAACAAGATTTGGAATGCCGATTTCCTTGCCAGCATAAACACATCTACTCGCATACACGAACTGTCCGACAGAATTCGTCCAGAAGTATCGGGGCTAGCCCCTCTGAATCAATCGCTCAACTACGAAATCAACAGCCGGCTATGTAACTGGATATTACTCAAAAGTGATCGGCTAAGCATGGCCCACGGCGTTGAAGCTCGTGTCCCCTTTCTTGATCATAAACTTGTGGAACTGACTGCTCGAATACCACCCCAGTTTAAATTACGCGGTATGGATGAAAAATACCTACTCAAGACGATAATGAACGACCGGTTACCTCAGATACCGGGTGCATACAAAAAGAGAGGGTTTTACACACCCATTAGAGAATGGTTTTTTGCACCTGGACGTAACCATGGCGATTTTCTGGATTATGAGCCTATTTCTTCTGCCGGAATCTTCAATCACACAGAAGTACAGAAAATACTTTCAGACATACAAGAGGTTACGGAAGTGAACGACATGAACACCTATTATCATGTAATGCGCATGGAATGGATGTTAATGCTAGTACTCACAACGCAGATACTTTACGACCAATTTGTGCTTAAGAAAGCTGCCGTATTTCACGATATAGACTCAGGAGCCAGGGGGGGTCGCCCTTAGCAAAATTCTATAATTCAATAAGTTGTACTAAAAGTGAAAATACCACTTAAAAGCTCATGGTTAATATTTTTCCTGCCCCTACTCGTGCTTGGAGTAATTTCAGCGCTCATACCTTTTTTAAAAAATCTGCCTGATGCCATACAGACGCAACTAGCTGTCCTACCGTATCTGGCCATAGTAGGCACAGGGGTATTAGGCTCTGTATTTCGCAAATATCGTTTCGTATATCTCGCAGTAGTGCTGGGTGTGGCCTATTGGAATTTGCAAATAACGCATGCCGAACAATCCCCAAACAGTTCATTGGTAGATGCTCTATATGGCGTTTATTTCGTAATCAATCTCGTAATAATTAACTATCTCCCCGAAAAACGATTTTTTACGATCGCAGGAGCTGGAATATTTTTGAGTTTCATAACCCAGTTGTTATTTGGGAAATGGCTAATTGTCGATTTTAGTGAAAAGGTTACCGGCCTGCTAAATTACGATCTCGATTTATTGATTGGCTTTGTCAATCGAACCAACTTGCCGACTGTAGTTTTACTCCTATACGTAGCAGCAAGTGTATTTCTCTTTCTGCGATATGGAAAAACCCGCTCCGTTTTTGAAAGCGGATTCCTTGGCACTCTCGTGGCTACCGCTCTGATGCTCAATAGCGAAATGACTCCTCCAAGCGCGGGAATGTTTATGTTAGCAGCGGGATTAATTGCAATGAGTGCACTTGTCCAAAATTCGTACTTTATTGCGTATATAGATGAACTCACTGAACTGCCAGGTCGACGCGCTTTAAATGAAGAACTCGCTCGATTGCGCGGACAATATTGCATAGCCATGTTAGACGTAGATCACTTTAAGAAATTTAACGACACACATGGTCATGATCTTGGTGATCAGGTTTTGCGCATGGTTGCTGCGAAACTTGGTCGCGTCAGCGGCGGTGGAAAGGCATTCCGTTACGGCGGCGAAGAGTTTTGCATCGTGTTCAGTAGCAAGGACATGAAAACGGCTTTTCCTCATTTATCTGCAGTGCGTCAGTCCATAGATGAAACACGAATGATACAACGCAGCAAGGATCGCCCCAAGAGTCGACCAGATATCATTCCTAAGAAAACCCGAAAATTTAAGGAAGTTCACGTTACCATTAGCATAGGCGTAGCGGAAAAAATCCCGGAGCTCGAACAACCTGAAGATGTGTTGAAGGCGGCTGACAAAGCACTATATGTCGCGAAAGAAAAAGGTCGAAATCGTATTAGTCAGTATGGAATAAAATTGGTAGAGGTTCCTATTAACACTTGAGCCGTCTTAGCGAGCCCCATACGCCAATGGGAACGCTAAAATAGTCTCTTCACCTTTTATCTCTGCCTTAACGTACAAGGTATCAGTTTTTGGGTCGCGAACGCGCATCGCACGACGGTACACACCAACGTTTCCATCCTCTATCGCCTGGACCCATTTCCCAGCTTGTTCTATACGTAGATTGACTAGAAGTCCGGATGCAGGTTTACGACGTGGTAGATTTACAATAATTAAGAATTCCATCATGCCTTTTTCAATAAATGGCGGACGCGTCTCTACCCTAAACGTCATATCCTTCCATTCAAGCACTGGGGATTTTGGTATCTCGCCAACGCAGGAAACCATTAGCGCCACGAAAAGCACAATAAAATAAAATTTATTTCGCATGTTCACTCAAATAGGCAGTTAGCTGTTCCAAATCCTCTCGCTTGATTTCGCCAAGTGCTCGGATAATTCGTCGATTATTCATTCTCAATACAACATTTGGCCACTCCTTAGCCGTATGAGTATTAGGATGAGGAGCTCCATGGCAGGCACTGCAATATTGTTTTAGCAATTGCGCACCTGTTGATTCAGGTTCAGGAAAAGTATTCATTACGACATCGTGTGAATTGACTGTCGGTTCCATTTTTGTACAAGCGCAAAAAACACCAACGACTAAAAGAAGACTAGATGTTTTTTTCATCGGTTTCTGATTCCGCTGCCTGCGACAATTTTCGCTGTTTACGTTCTTTCAATACATGGCGTAAATCGACGAAATAGTAAATCAGAAAACTCATCACAATTACCCACGCAGCACCCGCTGGAATTCCCCAGTCGAACCATGGTCGTTCAAAACCAGGACGATTACCCCAAAATGGGAATGTTAGACCTATTGCAACCAGCAAAAGCACAACAAAGATAGCGATAAACCAATATGGTATCGACACATCCGAATCTTTCATGCTTTCGATCATTTCCCAGTCTTCCAGCCCACGCTTATCATGGCGCTCTTTATCGTCCTTATAGCCAAAATTATCCTCGGGTTTTTCTCCCCAGCCGACTTCTTTGGTTGGACTAGGATTTTTAGATTTTTCATCTACCATTACTTTTCTCTCATTACAAAGTGGTTCATACGAGAAAATCCTTCCCAGCCGGAATCAGACTTTGCTCGTACAATAAAATTATACATTCCTGGCGGAAGACTATCGTTCAGACGAAGAAATACATCCTGTCTACCCACAGAACTGAAATTGAGGGATTGGCTGCTAATTGAATATTGATCTTGCTCCAGGCCCTCAACTTCGAGCGTGAGCGCTGCAGGACGAAAGAGCTTAGAAGCAAAGTTAATTCGATATTCCTTCACCTGTGAGCCTTGATGGTTTTCAGATTTATACAATGCCATATGATAGGGTTGATACGAGAACAATCCCCATGAAAACATAGTTATTCCTATAAGCATTGGCGGCAAAACCCAAAGAAAACGTATCCGGAAATGTGCTAAACGATGCATCGCATTCGAATGAATTTTATTTCTTCTTTCACCGAATCGGAATGATAGTAAGCCTGGTTCATTTTTCTTAGCATGCATGGCATTACAGGCGGAAATGCACGCACCACAGTTTGTACAACTGTCGAACATATTTGTATTTTTTGGATCAATACCGACCATGCATTGTGTTTGGCAATAGCTGCATTTTTCGCAGTCCTTCTTACGCGAAGCGTCGTAGTCGATGTGAAGTGTTTCTTTCGTCTTGAACAAATATTGCCACATTCGGTATATGCACATATAACGACAAACATATTGTCGAACAACCGAATAGTTCACAAATGCAATGAACACAAACACCATGTATATCCATCGTATGGAATAAGCGGCTTCAGAGGAATCCTGAAAGGTAAAAAAACCAAATACCTGTTTCGGTGGCACAAAGTACAGCAGTGGAATAATTGATATAACCATCGATACAAGCAAAATCAATAATCCGAGAACAATCCAGTTAATTAAGTTGTTTTTGTGCGCCGCTATTTTAACGGTTTTGGCTTTTTCCCAATCAATCACAGCGCGTTTACCCAACATCTTTGAAGTCAATGCATCCGCTACCGTAGAAAACGAATTCTGGGGGCACGCCCAACCACAAAATGCCGTACCAACGAACGAATAGAGGAGAATGAAGGAACACGCGATTGACAACCAGAAACCAAATACAATCGCAAAATCTGAGAACCAAATTTGTCTGTCTAGAACGACAAAACCTGCGGAAACGTCAATTCTGAAAATACCTAGTGTAGGAATCAGGATTAACGCTAATATAAAACCTGTTTGAAAGGCTTTGCGCTTCCAACGCAAATTATCGGTTGGCGCAGAACCCTGGGTAATAACTGGGATTTTTGACAAAGCATCATTAGCACTCATAGTGACCAATAATATCACAGGCACGCAAAAAACCGGCACACGCTACCATTTTAGTATTATTTTGTTGAAACACTCGGTTTCTTTCGCTAATATCAACAGCTGCCTACCTACGTAGCAATGACAGTACAAATCTGGGGGATAGAAAATGGTTACTGAAATTGGAATAAACATACTTGTACCTATCACTGTATTCGGCTTCCTCATCGTTGGCGCTTACATGATGTCGAGTGCAGCATTCAAAGACGTGTTAGAGCGTCGTAATAAGCAATAAACAAGTGAAAGCCCGGTAGCCCGGGCTTTTTACTTTTAACGCCTGTCTAAAACACCCTGTAGGGCTCTAAGCTGCGGATTTTACTGGACAATTCCGCTCTTGCTGATTCGGTTTCAGCAACAGAGTAAATCTCTAGCAATGCATCCAAATGATCGGGTCTTATAGTTAGAACTTTTGCCAACACCTCTGATCTTTGCAGCCCAGCCGAATCACTTAAAAACAATGCATCCGCATATCGGAAGGAAACCCACCGATCACCAGGGTTTGCTTCATACGCAATTTTCAGCCACTCATAGGATTTCATTGTGTCTCCCCTAATGTCGTAGAGGATTGAAGCTGCCAAAGCTCCAGTGGCATTATATCCCTGTTCAAAAAGGGCAACATCATAATCTGGAACATTCAAGGCTTGTATTGCTGACTCTAGATTTGGCCTTTCTTTCATTACCCACGATAGGGACGACAAAACGGGCGGAATCTTTGAAAAACGCAAATTTGGTAACTCAAACTCAAGAACTGGCGACCATTCATTCTGTATAGGCTGGCTGTTTACCTTTGCTATTCCGACCCATCTACCAAGCCACGTAAACATCGTTTCGTTGCCAAGTACCTTCGCCCTTTGTTCCGCGTCCATTTCGATGAATTTTTTGTCTAATGTCGTTATCTCCACCGGTGACGTGGCAAAACCTACAAGCGCAAGTCGAAATCCATCGAGAAACAGCCAATTGTTTTCGAAAACCTGAGCGAATGTGTTTAAGACAGTATTCAATCCTTTTTCATCGAATTGATTCAAAGCCAACCACTGAACGAATACACCCTGATGAGTGAGCACATTCTTGGCTCGCATGAACTGTTGCATAGACAGCAAATTCCCACGACCAACAAGATCAGGGTGAAACAAATCACCAATAATTAAATCATACCGTTTTTCTGTCATTTTCAGGAAACGGCGCGCGTCATCTCTAATGATGTTAACCTTTTCGGCCGCGTTCAGATTAGCCAATGCGAAATAATTTGATGCCGCCTCTATGGCTCCCTGTGAAAGCTCTACTGCATCTATTTTTAAATTCCCTAAATCAACGAGAGGCGAAGTTGAAATTCCCGTACCATAACCAAGAAACAAAACTGAATCGGGTTCAGGATGCAGAAGATAGGGTAGTCTCGATTGATTTCTTTGTGCGTGAATAGCGTCTTGTGAGGTAGATGCATCCATACGCTGCAGATCATTCAATAGCAATCTTTCACCATCCGTTTTCTGCACAACATTTGTGGTCGTTATTGCATCTTCGTAAATGCTAAGTTCTTTACTCTCACTATATACCCCTGGCATCATATTTTTCACTTCCGGAGGGAAGGACAGAAAAAGAATAAGCGGAATTAAGAAAGCACAAAGAAAAACATATGCACGAGTACGCAACCATACGACATTAACCAAAAGAAAAATAACGGCAGCAAACCCTATGGTTTTCGCGACACCAAAAACCGGTATTAAAACAAACGCTGCAGCGAGCGCACCTAAGGCCGCCCCAAGCGAATTAACGCTGTACAAAATGACGGATTGATGAAGACGCAAATCCATGTGCTTAGCCAACAGAGGAAACCACAAACCCAATAAGAATGTGACGGGTGCCGTAACAATGAAAAGCAGAATACCTTGACTGAATAATGCTTCAGCCATAGACGTATAATGCGCTGCGCCATTGAGTGCCGAAATTGGCTCAATCAGCCAAACAGATAACAACGCGAAAAATGCCACAAGAAAAGGAAAATACTTCAATATCGAGAGCTTGCTTATTCTTGGCGCAAGGAAACTCCCAAATGCAATACCTATTAGAAAGACAGCTATAAGCACCGCCAACACATATTCTGAACGTAGAAAAATCATTCCATAAAATCTAGTCCAGGCTATCTGAAGAATTAATGACGCGAAACCAATCCCGGCATAGGCGAAAAGCGCGCCTTTAACAGATCCAAAATTGAGGCTTTTACTTTCAACCTCCGCTCTAGGGAATACAAATGAAATCAGAACAAAAGATGCACCGACTATAAATCCAAAAATGGCTATGAGTTTTAAAGAAACAATCCAGCCGAATGTAGGTAACAGGATTAGCGGCAGCAGAACCCCAAGGACACCACCCAACGTATTACTTCCATAGATTATTCCCAGTGTAGAATTCGTTTTCTTCAGTGCCTGTAAGAATAGACTAAAACCACACCCAAGTAGCGTGGCCGGTACTGTCATAAGCAGCAGAACAGTGAAAATCTCTAGATTGATCCACGCCCCATAGGTCAGGTCACCGGTTGCGCTTTTACCGTCAATATAAAAAAGTAATTTGGGAAGAAGGAATGAGTAGATTGCTACAAAAATCTCAATCAAACCCAAATAAAAAAGCGGCCTCGCAATATTCGGTGCGAATTTTAATCCTAGCAATCCACCAAAACCGAGTCCAAACATAAATGAGGAAACCGTCAAGGGTATTCCTAAAATACTTACTCCAAAAAGAATACCCGCAGATTTCGCCCAAAGTATTTCGTACGCGAGGGCGCTTGTGCCCGAAAGAAAATAGAGAATGAGAAGAACTGTAATTAACCAACCGGAGGTTCCCCCAGCAGATCTATGTACGTTTTTTGTAATCACTGATTTCAGTAAGGATAAAACCAAACAATAGAGGTAACGGCATGGGCAACCGCTAAAAATACCGTAGCCCCCGCAGATAACATATGACCCACGAATAATTCTTTGCCATGCAATGCCATCGCAAGCCCCAATCCCGCCGTCAAAAAAATTAAAATCAGTAGTATAACGCCCATGATGAAAAGAATTTTATGCTTTTTTCCATCTTCATTACTGACAATGACTGAAACGTTCTGATTCATCGTTTCTTTATTGAACGAATCCATTATGGCGCTCGCCCCATTTGAATCTGCAAATATGGGCACAGGAGTAACAAGAATTAATATAGAAAATAGTACGGAGAACAAATTAGCTTTCAGTTTCATCTAACAAATCCAAATTATTTGTCTATTTGCTTTTTTCAGGCTTTTTGCGCCAGGAATATTTCCAATAAAGCACAACCATTAAAATAGCTGGAAATAACACCATGGGTAGAAGAAAAATAAAAATTCCCCATACGTCATCTATAGAGACGTGAAACCATCGATAGCTGTCAGCCGCAGCATAAGCATTTCGTGCAAGCAAACCTGAAATTAACACGAAGAAAATATTTATAAAACGTACTATCATTTAAAGCCTCAACTCAATTAACATCTTTGGCAATTCGAAAGCCGTAGAAGTCAGATGTGAAATTTGGCCAAGAAAAATTACGGTGGTAGGACGAGGTAGAAAAAGGATCACTTTTCCATGATCCGCCTCGCATTACTTTGTATCTTTCTTCCGTCTCGACAAACTCAACCATACGCAAACTTCTTTCAGCCGCATCAACGGGAATTTGTGGCACCTTTGCTTTAAATAATGAATCGGATGCCTGGCTCCCTTCATAGGGAATTAAATCGTTAGCAACCCATTCCTGTACATTTCCCGCCATATCCATGACACCAAATGGACTTACACCTTGAGGATATTCAAATACTGACGATGTTGATCCCCTATTATAATAGGTATTAAGGTTCTTAGTATTCATTTGATCACCCCAAGGCCAGCGTCTTCCATCAGTTCCGCGCGCTGCTTTTTCCCATTCCGCTTCCGTAGGCAATCTACCACCTGCCCACGCAGCATACTTCGAAGCATCAAACCAAGTCACCATGGTTACCGGATGTGTTTCAACTCCTTCTGGAATTCTTCCATTTACCCAATGAATCGGCGGTCTATGGCCAGTAGAAGCTACGAACTTGGCATATTGGGCGTTAGTAATGGGATATTTGGAAATTTGATATGCCTTAATCTCAGACCTGAACGCAGGGCGATTTTGTTCATCCGATTTAGGATTATCCGTTCCCATCACGAATTCCCCGGACGGGATTGAAACAAGTTCCGCCAGAAGTGTCCAAACCTTATCTTCCACTAATTTATTTGCTTCATCGACAGAATAGGTTTCTTTGTGAGTCTCGCGTTTTTCGTGTCTATCGGAAATATATAGATCTTCACCAGCGGCGCGAATGTGGTTACTTTCTTTACTAAGGTCTATTCCCGCAAGGCTTCGCATTTGATTCATGCGGTTCGCACCCAATTCCAAAACGTGTATCGTACCGGCTACTAGTGCAACTACAATACATGTAACGAAGGTAGCGCCAATAAATCTTTTACGAACTGCAATTTGCTCTGGCGATAACTTTCTATTTTTCACTAGCTCTGTCAAAGTTTACACCTCACTCTTATTGTTATTTTCAGGCGAAGACTCGTGTCGTTTATGCGTTTTTGATATGTGGCTTCGTCCGTACGTTCGCTTGACGATCACTTCCCCAACGATACCGCCCACACCACAAGCTTCAACAGCCACTATGAGGATAAGAATCCAATATCCTATTGGAAGAACTGACACATCTGCACCAAGTTGATTGGCTTCAGCATAGATATACTCAGGTATTCTAACAAGCAGAGGAGGAAAATACGCGATCATCTTCCCACCCAAACCGTATAACATTGAAAGGACTACACCAGCTATAAAGGGAACAAGAATGAGATCGATTATCCACAGTGGTGTGAATGTGCCGATAATTCCTTTAAACAACTCGAGTTCTATACCTGTTACCTGGTCTCCAACGTAAATTATAATCGCGGCGACACATGTGACGATTGTTGCCACTAAAAAATCCAGCAATCTGGACTTCAGTTTATTTAACATTTTCGTTGTAATCCAAACCAGTGAGCTTTTCGTATCTTCTTTTTTTTGTTTCTTCCAAATACCATTCTTCGACTTGTAAGCTAGCAATATATTTTGCTAGTGAGATTCGATCTGTTTCTTGATAAGTTGCGAACGACGGATGGCGATACTCAGGCTTCAATCGACTCGGCAATATATCTTGTGGATTTTCTGCCGAAAAATACTCATATAGCCATTTTTCATCTCGAAAATAGCCCATTCCATCTAATGGTGGCGCCGGAACTGCTTGAGTTAACTCTCTTGTCCCCCAAAGGCTATGGCAACTCTTACATTTACCATCCTTCATAATACGAGCCGCTTCTGAGGTAAGATTCTTGTCCGCTGTTGTATAAAAAGGTATACCAGGATCCGGCTCGGTCTCTTGTGATTCCTTAGCGAATTTAATCGCTGCCAGAATTACAACGCTGACGAGCATTGCAATGAAAATACCTTTCTCACCTTTGCGCATGAAAACTTACTTACTGCTCTTCTTTTTAGCTAAATATTCTTTACGTAATTTTTCCTGGGCTGCCTGAACCTCAACGGACTTTTGGAACTCCTCTGGATCCATCTTATCCTTGTCCTTTTCGTCGAAAACGACATATTTGATATCTTCATCAAATTGATCATTTTTAGCGGCCCAACGAAGCATAAATCCCGCGGCGATTAGAATACCAGCAGCAACAACTAACCATACGTAAATTGTCCAACCGTCTGGTAAATTTTGAAAAAATTCGGCCATACAAAACCTCTGCTAAATTAAATAGCCTTCTATTAGCTGAACCCAGCCAATAATAACCGCTAGCACAACGCCACCCATAATGGCACCAAACATAACCTTTTCACCTTTTTTCATTCCCGGTTTGCCTTTACGTGGCATATACAACCAAATAATGAATGAAAAAAGAATCAGCGACAAAACTAAAAAAACAAAAATTCCGTAGCTAAATTTTTGAGACCGTAGCCCTTCGATGCTCATATCGATCCCAAAAACTAGATTTGGGTTCTCTTCGGCAACCATTTGGATGCCATTAATGAGGTAATGGGAAACATCAAAAATCAAAGAAAAGATGCTAATTATAAACTCTGCTAAATTACCCATAGAACCCACAGATAACAAAAGAAATTACGCTGCTGAATTATACTATGAATAGCTACAATAGTCTGAGTTTTGAGCACAAAAAAAAACCGCCCTTTATAGGGCGGTTTTTCTTATACAACCGACTAGTTGAAAACGTCGTTACCGCCTTCTTCCTGATGCTTTTTCCAGAAAGCATCTACGAACAAAAGACCGTACAACGCTGGAGCAGTAAACACGAACGCAATTACGCCCATGAATACACCTGGTCCAAAATCTATGTCTATCATGATAGAACTCCTATGTTATTTCATGCTTGGCTTGCGAGAAAAATGGGGCAAGCGCTTAATCACGAGAACCATAGTCAACACGAAGTAGCTGACATAGAAAACGTCGATCGTGTAGCCCTGATCCCACCAAGGTTGAAGACGGGTACGAACGGTTTTACCACCTACATCGACCCAAGCGCCTTCGAAATTGGCAAGAACCAAGCGATCACCAAGAACCGTGTACCAGTTCAACGGGTATTGACCCCCGGCTTGAATTTCCTTGATACCCGGCGCGATATTCAAAAGATCATCCCAAGTTAAAGGATGACGCTCTAACGCAGCTTTGGTGCGGTCATCTGCCATGTCAAAAGCACGGTTTGAGACGTACTTGATTTTTTCGTCAGAAGTCGCAAGACGCTGCACTTCCGGAGAGTCCATCAAGGCAACAAAGTCCTTGTAGTTATCGGCGTTTGGACGTTGACCCCAGATAGGCATGGTCATCATGAACGCTGTCAAGATAATCAAAGCCATCAACAAAACCATCGGCATAGGAAGGCGATTATTTGCTTCCCAAAGTCCGCCGTGCTTTTCATTGGCCCACAAGTCCAAAATTTCTTTCTGTTCCTGCTCGTCTGAGAGCGAAAACATCGGCTGATCAAATTTCCAACCCATAGTCTCTTCCTCCCTTATTTCAATGCTGTCATGATCCAGTCGACCACAGCTCTGACTTCTGAGTTAGCAGCAGGCTCTGGTACTTCTGGAGCGTAGATACGCTTACCATGGAGGTAATCACTGTATTCAGCACGCCATTTGGCAAAATCAATCTTATTGCCATTTGCATCGGTTTTACCCCAAAGGTAATCGAAACGTGGCATGATCGAATTTGGCTGAACAAGACGTGGATTGAAAAAGTGCATGTACATCCATTCTCTAGATGAGTTACGTGCTGCTACGTGCAGAAGGTCAGGAGCCTTACGGTCTGAACCAAAAGCGGTAGGCATTTCACCATTAAAGTCACCTAGATAAGGAGGCGCGCCGAAGTATTGCCAGTCCTGTGTCTGTTCTGGCAACAGCGTATGACACCACCAGCAACCCTCAGAGATGTAGATAGTTTTACCCTTACCTACATAACGTGAGTTAGCGTCACCACCAGTACGAAGTACCTGATCAGGCGTCCAACCGCGAGTAGCAGTTGCGTTTTCAACGTAGTCGATTTCTTCTCCGTTGAACTCACCTTTTGTGATCAGGAAAACTGCGCCTTGTGATGAATTGGCAGCTTTGATCTTACCAAGACTCAAGCTCAGCTCTTCAACGCCCTTACCCAATCCACCCGTGTGGTTAACACCGCTGGAAAAAGGGGTACCGGCTTGATAAACATAAGCTCTGACCGGTGGATCGATAGCCGCACCAGAAGCAGGATCCTTATTCAGAATCACTGTAACGGGCTTACCTTCACCAGACACAGTCGGGTCTTCATAACTCCAACCTACAAGACGACCAACTGACAACTGCTTGTCCAGACCGACCCAGGTAGAAACACCTGTACGGAAGTCATAGCCTGGAAACAGCAGCGTAATACACATTGAGAAACCAAGCATCAAACCAACGCCGGCTGCTCCAAGTTTGTGTTTTCTAAAAGCCACTTTAATTCCTCCCTAGCTTTTTAACACCCGGGATGAACCCGGGTGCTAATCACAAAGCCCAAATACTTTTAACGCTCGTATGCCATTTCGTGAGCATAACGACCTTGTGGAACAACAGTACCTTCACGTGCAGTCATCCACATGTTGTACAACCAGACAACATTACCTGTGAATACCATGGTACCGCCAATCCAGCGAGCAATCATATATGGATGCTCTGCAACAACAACATCAATGTATGGCACTTCGTAGATCTTACCTGCGCCCTGAATCAAACCAGCGATGGTCATAGAGATCCAGTAGATACAGAAACCTACGATGAAGAACCAGTAGTGAAGGTTAGCAAGAGCCAGAGAGTACAGCTTACGACGCAGTACTGACTGTAGACCAAAGTAGACCGCTGCTGTTTCCAGGAAGCTAGACATACCAAGTAGTGCCAAGTGAGCGTGAGCAACGATCCAACCAGTACCATGAACATACCAGTTAATTGCACGCGTTTGCTGGAAACCACCTTGCATGTTCAATGGAACAGCCAGAAGCACACCAGTGATGGCAAACTTGGTTTCCATATTTTCAACAAACAGTGTCCACTTACCTTTCATGGTCAACAAAATGTTGGCAACGAAAGCAACTGCTGGGATAAGAATCAATACACCTTCTACAGACGCGAAAGATTTCAACCACTCTGGCAGCGGAGCTGACATCAAGTGGTGAGAAGCTGGCGTAGAGTAGAACGCAATAATCGCCCAGAAGTGGAGATGCGCAATACGGTGAGAGTACAACGGATTACCAGTCAGCTTAGGCACAACGTAGTATGCAATCGCTGCAGCAACTGGCGTTATCCAAAGACCCAACACGTTATGCGCAAACCAGAACGTCAGATAGCCCTCAGTAAGACCAGTCAGATTGAACAGCTCAGCTGATTGCCCAACCAGGAACACGATGATAACCATAAATACGCAAGCACCGAAGAACCAGTTGGTAATATAGATACCCTGGGTTTGGCGATGTGCAATAGTCATCCATACGTTAATTCCAAGTGGAACAAGCACGCCAAAGATAACAACCAAATCGATTGGCCAGATCAAGTCGTTATATTCACGACCAGAAGTGAAGCCCAACCAAAGCAGGATCAAACCAAGGCTCAGACCGACATTCCAGAGGAATACAGTCCACAGTCCTAGCTTTTCAGACCACAGCTTGGTGTTACCTAGTGCTGGCGTCATGTACATCATTGTCATACCGAACGCCATAGATATCCAGCCAACGATAACGGCAAGTACGTGTACCTGACGCATGTGACCGAATGCAAACATTTCCGTACCGGTTACCCAGTCAGGGAAAGCCAGCTTGGCCGCATTGAACGAGCCCAGACCCGTACCAACAACAAACCAGAAAATAGATGAAAAGCCAAAGAATATAGTCGCAGATCCTGGTGGGATCTCGTCATTCCTGGCAAACAAATATTTCATCAGCATTTAAAATTACCTCCCAAGTCAAGAAACTCCCAGAACAAACGCAAAATTACTCTTGCATTTTATTCAATAGATACCAGGAGAACCACATACTCGAGAATGCGAGCAAAATACCGCAAGCACCTGCAAATGTAGCCATGTTTACCCCCTTATCTTTTATTACCAACCGGTGTTGTCGCGTTGTGTTTCGACTTCACCATGTTTCTTCATGGCAAGACCGACGATAACTGAAAGTGCCAAACCGAACACAATCATTACGATATCGACGAAACCTGAGAATGTAGATGGAGAATATGCTTCCATTCCCCAACCACCCCAACTTTCATAAGGGCCTCGACCTACAGCGCACATAACTGCTGCGCCAAATACGCTTCCGTTACCCATTCCAGTCGTGAAGACTGCAACAAGGAGAACGAAAAACGTTTTTCCCAAAGTAAGTTTATTTTGCATTTCCACCCTCCATTTCGAGATGAACCCAGGCACGAACCCTTAAACAGGTTCTCACGAATTTACTTGTGAGAAACCATTAAAAGGCTCACACAAAGCCCCTTTTAAGGAAACTAGAGAATCGTGACACATGACAAAATTCAGGTCAAGAAAATTCAAGAAAAATTACGCAGTACAGATTGTGATTTATGCACGAAAAAACATTGGTATAGGAAAATAATTTCCGTTACATAACTGAGCAAACGTGTCAGAAAAGTTTAATTTGGGCAAATTAGTTTTCGATTGTAGAATTGCGGTTTCGCATACAAAAGCTACGAATGAAATGAAAAAGACCGAAATCGCAATCTATTTATTTGTTGGCGCGAGCTCGCTGGTATTAATTTCTTACACCGTACGCATGTTCACACAAGGGCTACTAGAGGAAGAGACAATAGTAAAAGCCCAAATTGTGGTCGCAATACTATGGGCATTGGGCTTAGCAGGACTAGGCTGGGACATTGCAAAGAAAAGACGCCAACAGTAGAAGCGCAGAATACTTTTACTTAAAAACTCTCAGACGAGATTTCAATTCATCAAAATCCGAGTCTTTAGCAAATTGCCCTTTATGAAAAACAAATTTTTGAATCTTACCTGTTAAATCATTTCCACTGATGCCTATGCTTTTTCCAGCAAAATCCGCAAAAAACCTTATATCCTTCACAAGGTCTATGGTGTCCTGATTCTTCAACTCCAAGGTCACGCCCTTCTTTGAAACATTAAGAGCTGTCGGAGATGAAGGTAACATCATGAGCCGTGTCTTAAAGATTCGGTTAAACGCTATCAGAAAAATCAACGTGGAGGCAAAAAGCAATACATACGTAAAAGAGGAATTACCTGAGAACCATAATTTTGACGCATAGGCCATAAGAAAAATAAAGGTAGGAACGTACAATATGAGATCCCACATTACACCTTTTTGATCTTTCGAAAGCTCAAATCTATAAGGTTCAGCCATTTCTATCTAACCCTGAGCCTTCTCCACAACTTTACCAATCATGTAGTCCATTTCCTGATAAAGAACTCGGCCCGGTTGTTTTGAGCGAACGATACCGTTTTTATCTATGATAAAAGTCCATGGATCACCCTTCACTTGATAGGTGACAAATGCCTCGGGATTCATATACTGATCCATGTGAAGAAAAGCAACCTGGTCGCCATATTTATCCATCATGGATTTGAGCATTTGCAACTGCTTATCACACACAGTACAGTGACCTGGTGTCGCGAACTCTAAAACAATGGGTTTTCCCAACGCCAAAGCCTCGTCCACTGACAATTTGTACATGCGCGCATCGGGATAACGATAACTAGTTAGCCTACTAAGATCACCACCAACGTCATCAGATTTCTTTGTACGCAGTGACGGAGCTTGCTGACCAATATTCAAGGCACCATCTGGCCGCTCAAGAGAACAAGAAACAAAGAGAGGAAGCCATAAAATGACCGCAAGTTTAGCGAGATTCATAGCCTTTTTCCCACCCTGTGCAGGTTTTGAATAAATTATATGCCCAAATACAATTCGCAAGAAGCACCAGAGTGCCAAAAATCCCCATAGTAGCCAACAACGGCTTTACAATATGCTCCACTTCCGCTGGAGTTGAATTCACACTTGCGATACCACCCATAATTCCAGCAATGACAAAAAATACAACCATGCCGATCACGCCAATATTGTGCACCCAAAAGTGGGCTTTAACCAAGGTCAAACTATAGATTGGTCGCTTTATCAACCTGGGAACCACATAGTATACCGCAGCGAATATCGCCATTTCGACCCAACCCAGAAGATTAATATGGGTATGGCCTCGCACAATTAGATTTCCATGTAGGCGGTGGTCAACAAAATGCCGAAGCTCCGACACCCCACCCATGATTGCGCCCCACGAAAACCCGATCAGACTATATATAATGCAGGCGTAGATAAACCACAGCGTGTATTTCCGATACACTATTTCCTGTTGATGTTCCCAAGGTTTAGACATAATTTTTTCCGAAATTTTAAACACTACTCTTTATCAGACGAGGGCTTATCTCTGATATCTTCATATTTGCCTTGCCAATCTTCGGGCGCCCACATTTTGACCATATTATCGATAAATTCTGATCTTTCCGGTGGCGGAACTTTAGCAACAGATGAACCCGCGTCTGCGCGCAATTCCGAAAGAAATATCGCGATTACTTTTCTATCTTCGGCTGGTATATCACTTACGTAAGCAGCTTCTTTAGGCGGAAGGCCATGATCCAGCGTCGGTGAACCATAGACTTCTTCAGGCTTCAAAAGAAAACTTTCTATCCATTCGACCGTTCGCTTTGAACCAATCCCATCAAGTGACAAACCCATGCTTGTTCCTGTACGTAAAGCTCTATGACACGAATTACAACGATTCTTTCGATAGAGCTCAGAGCCCACTTTTCCAGCTTCAGAAAAGTCGAAATGTGTTAGCTGTTGAAACATTGGTTTTTCGGAATTCATACGATAGGTTTCAAGACCTATGTATGCGATAACAGCCAATAGAAAGAAGATACCGAATATAATAAAAAGAATTTTTTCGCCGGATTTTAACGGCTGCTTTTTACCCATTTATCACCACACTTTATATTCGGGACACACAAAATTGGATGCATATAATACCGGGAAAATAAGCCACACGCTAACAATCATTTAAAAAAAAAGGCGGGCCTCAGGCCCGCCTTTTCCTCACACAACACTGATTAATGATCGTATGGTGTGAACATATTTCCATCAGAATAAAAAGATGCATTTGTCAGGTAAGTAGCTGCATTATGAATGTCTTCGTCAGTCATATTGCGTGCAACTTTCTGCATCTGGCTTAATGGGTCGTTAGTACGACTTCCATCGCGCCACTTCTTCAACTGGTTTACCAGATATACATACTTCTGCTGGCCAATTTGTGGATATACCGGAGGCGCACCGCGTCCATTGTAGCCATGACAGGCTTTACAAGCTGGAACCGGTTTGGCTCTAGTACCCTGACCAAACTCAACAAGAGACTTGCCTTTGTGCGTCGCACCGACCTCAATCCCTTGCTCTTTGAGAGCATTCATATCAGAGCCTTTCCACTCGTTGCCTTTCTTCTGTGTAGCCTTAAGACTTTCCAGATAAGTCGCAACATCGTCGCGGTCCTGAGGACTCAAACCTTTGGCATTCGCGTTCATAACAAACATGGTGGTATCCATACGCTTGTCTGTCGCGAAATCCTCAAGTTGCTTTCTCAGGAAAACGTGAAATTGTCCTGCAATGCGTGGCGTACCCATTGCGTCGTCTCCTGTACCATCCTGACCATGGCATGAAGAACAAGCAGGCACGTCGCCTTTACCATTAAAAAATATACTTTTACCGTTAGCAATGTTGCCCGTACCTTTTGGATACTGGGCAGAAGACATCGCTACCGACGGCACTACAATGCTCGCAACAAATGCTGCCGCCGAAATAGCCGTTATAAAACGTCTCATAAACTGAAGTCCTCCCAGTTAAAGCCTCCCAGATGTAAACCCCACCTTATTTCTTCTCAGCAAACTTTAAAAACCTGCTCAGACATCTTTACGACAGCAGAAATAAGGACTCTCCAGAATTCTTACGAATTCATTTTGACCATAACCCAGGCCAGGAGAAAAGCGCCTACAAACCATAGAAGGTAGAGGATCGCGACTGACTGTGTATCAAGCATTAATCCACCTCCCTAACAAGTTCAAAAATGCAAGATCTCATAGAATCCGTGGCACATACCACGGCAGAGGACGCCATTCAAACACTAAAACAAAAAGGTGTCAACAGAATAAACAACAACATAATCAAGATTAGAGAAATACATTGGCGCAGCTGATCAAAAAATAAACAAAACTATTTTCCGATAAAAATTGTCGGGATGCATCGAACGAACTAGCACTCACATTATGATGACGGTCACGAACAAATCCGTTATCCTTCCGCGCCTATCAACGCATTTCAGCAACGTATATAAGACGAAAATGAATCATAAAGTCATTCCTGAAAAATATTTGGCACTTCTTTCACTCATAGTGTGGGGCGCTCTCGTACTCGGGCTCGGACTAGTGCGATTCGACGCCTATGGACTTGATGAGGGAGCAGCCCGTGCATTAATGCTGAACTGGTCTGTTGCCGACAACATTGTAAATCCGATTTTTGTTTTGGGAGCGCCGGATTTTCGCGCGCTTATGTACTTACCCATAGGTTTGTATTGGACGGGAAGCATTTTAGCGACAAAAGTCTTTAGCATTATAATTGCGTTTATAGGTGCTTTTTTCCTGTATCGTTGGACGAAACGGTTAGACAACTCCGAGAGTGCGCTTGTCGCTACCGCACTATATCTGGTGTCACCGATTGTGCTCACGCAAATCGATTCTCTGGGCGCCGGATTGTACGTCATACTTGCATTCGCACTCGGTTCCTGGCTGGACAACGCTTATCGACAGACTGATCGTTATTTTGGCGCTTGGTATTTTTTACAGCTGGTGTGGATCGCAGTAGTAATCGGATTACACCCAATCGGGCTCGCTTATCCGCTTGCGTTGATCTACCGATGGTATAGTACGCCACACCCACAGAAAAAATCGCGTCATATTTTCGTCGGCATTGCTATCAGCTCATTTTTTTCACTCGCTATCACAATGGGTTGGCCTAGTGTTGACTGGTTTAACAATCCATTGACAAGTCTCAGCCTATCGCTTGATGGAAGCATCGTTCAGAGTACCGAACACATAAACTGGGTGCCAGGAGTCATATTAGCTTTTCTTGCTTCAATTTTGTTGGTAACCGAGATTAACACCATTAAATCCGATGTCCTTTGCAGCATGTTAGCCATCGCCATGGTTATTGGGATTGTTACTGGAGATGCGACCTGGGCTACTTTGGTAGTCACATACGCGATTTACCGCGGCATACCAAGGCTAATAGCGTGGAATAGTCGTAAGGAAGCCGGGAGCTTTCTCGGCCAAAAAGGCGCCACTATCGTGGTTGCTTTTGTACTTTCAACATTCTTTATGCTTCAAGCAAAGGAACATTGGCGGGACATCAAACTTCAGGTGCTGACACCAGAAGACGAACTAATAGAAAATCTCAGCAGTATTGCATTGGACAAAGATTCGGCCTTTAGAGCGGCCAGTCAATGGCCCGGACGCACTATGATCGCAACACGTCGCGACGTTTTACCGCTACCGCCAGGATTTAATTCCGCTGAGGAGCTGTATGAGAACGCGGTAAAAGGCGTAACTCACATTCTTTTCGATCCATATGATAAAAACAATGTTGATCTAGCGCGCAATCTGGCGCAATTGGTGTCGGTGACCGAAACATTGGCACTTAATCGTGATGCAGCATTGGTACGAGTAAAGGAACACAACGTTCAACTACACATCCGACCAAACAACCTTGGTGAAACTTCCGACACATCGACAAAAGAAAGTGACGCAAGCATAGCCGACAAATGAGGTTAATGAGATGAACAAGGCATACAGGACTTTTATCCTGTGGTTAATCTGGGGCTCTGCTGCGATTACCATTTATCTCGGACTTTATCTCGATACCGACATTCTTCAATTTCTACGTCAAGACGAAAGCAAAATCACTTGGATAATCACGCTACTCTTTCTGGTTGGGATAGTAGGGAGTTTTTTTCTCACTATTGCCATCACTAAAGAAGCTATCGAGGCCCAAATCCAAGATCAACTAGCAAAAAAAAGTGGGCTTGCCGGGCTGCAGCCAAGCGCCAGAAAGAAAAAAGCCGTTAATCGTTTTTACGACTCACTTAAAGTCACCGCTTTATCCAATGAGGCACCTAATGTTGAAGCGCTGATGGAAACTGAGTTTTCCTCGTATTCCCGCATGAGTCATGGCGTAGAGACCCTGGGCAATCTTCTCATAACGTTAGGTCTAATTGGCACTGTAATGGGTTTAACGCTAACGCTTACCGGGTTAACAACATCTCTTGATGCATTGGGGCATGATCAAGAATTGCTATTACAAGGCCTACGTAAAGCAATGGGGGGCATGGGAACAGCATTTTATACCACACTGCTTGGCGCTGTACTCGGAGGGGTGTTGTTACGAATATTTGCGTTAATTACGGAAAACGGGATTTCTAGTCTAAGCGAAACATTAATCAGAACATGCATGGTTCATTGCGCACCTGATTTTAAACAGAGCATGGAAAAGGACATCCGCTTCCTTAATGCGGAACTGGAAATGCTTGGAGACAAAGTAATTGCCTTAAAGCAGGCGTTTAACGACTCAAAAGTATCAATGAATGAATTTCGGGAGTCTATAAAGGAACTTTACAAGCTTTCCGGGGATGACGATGGAGTTTATACCCTAAAAGAAACGCTACGCATGCAAAAGTACTATCGCGCCTTGCTCAAGCAGGAGCTTCAGCTAATGAATAGGATGAATCGCTCCTGGTGGGGCAGATTCAAGGAATTTCTGATTTCAAGAAAAGATTAGGATAGTCACACACAGATGGCTAGAAGACGTCGTTTTACATACACCAACATATACGAAAGTTTTTCTGACGTTTCTCTATTAATGCTCGCCACTTTTATATTTTTGCTCGTAACAATACTACTCACCTCGCGCATGATGCAGGAATATGAGGTGCCCAAGTTGAAAGAAGAAATCACCGATCTAAAAAATAAATTGGCCGCTGCGCAAATCGATGTAAATCAGTACACCAGCACGCTTGAGCAAATGATTGTATCTGCAGAGGCCGGTAGCCCAATAGATAAATTGATCGAGACCGCAACCTTTGGACGAAAGGATTTTGATTTGTTCGTCGAGGGATTGAAAGACTTGCCTGGCGAGGATCTGCACTTGGTTGTAGATGCGTCGGGATCGATGCATGGATTGACATCATTTTTGATTCCCGTGTTACGCGCAATAATTGTACGATCACAAAAACGACTTGGCGCTATTACGTGGTTTACTGACGGCGAGGCGGAAACATATACCGGCACCATGGGTGAAATGTTCGACAAACTAATGTCCGGCGCACCATTTGGCGGAAATCGCGAAACTATCGGAAAAGCCTTCCGTGTAGCGACCAGAAACGCCAGCGTTCCAGGCGCCTATTTACTCGTTGGAGATGAACCATCTGATGACGAGATTTATTATTCAGATATTCCGAGCCCCGTATTCAGTCTTCCACTTGGTCGTTCTGACCCTGAGACCAACCGCGAATACAAGAAAATTGCCGATAAAACAAATGGAAGGATGCTACACCTGGATTTTCGTTAAATAATCCGAGCAAAATAGTGCGAAGGTTGTATGAATCTTGCCAATTCCCTGTGCTACACTCAATCAGACATAGTTATAAAAAGCAGAGAACATTGAAATGATGACAACAATACCTGCAGAAACTACGCTGATTGGGGAGATCCGAAGCAAAGGCAAGATGCGCATAGAAGGACATGTGGAAGGCACCGGCGATATAGATGGAATGCTGCTGCTCACACGTCAATGCGTTTGGAAGGGAAAGATCATTGCCGATGTCGTAATCGTTGAGGGAACAATGGAAGGCGATATAATCGCCCGACAGAAGCTGGAGATCTATTCCAACGCGAAGATTAGCGGATCAATCATTTGCCCCAAGATTTCGATTATGGAAGGGGCCAGTGTCAACGGAACGTTGCGCATGAAGCAGCCCGAACCACCTATCGGCTTGCTTGAATCCAAGGCTCGTAAAGATAAGAAAGCGCAAGCCGAAGAAAAGCGCACAGCTAAAGCGGTGGGTGAATAATCACTTAACCCAATCAATTAGAAGTAATACGGCTATCAATAGCGAAGCTACGCTTAGAATTAATACGGCCCCAGCTGCAGCGTCTTTTGCAGTTTTGATCGCTGGCTGAAATTCAGGCGAGACGTGGTCGCATATTGCCTCAAGCGCGGTATTAAACAGTTCCGCAGCCAAAATGGTGCCGCAGAGTAAAACAATTAGCGCCCACCACCACAGGTCTGGATTAATAAAAATCAGCATAGCCACAGCGAGACAACTAAACAGCAGTTGGGTCTTGAAACTATTTTCCCGCCAACCTGCTCCTATCCCAGCCAGCGCATATCGTAGCCTGGCTGTAAATCTTTGATTCTTTTGCACGATGCGATTCCTAAAGCGGCATATTCAATGTAATCCGAGCAAAATAACCGATCCATCCCAAGAATCTCTTGCTATAAATTCATTCTGCTCTCTTTGTACACGATTCATCATATCTACGTGTTCTGTAAATGAATAGGATAGTGGATCGAGAAAAGCGCCAACTATCTTTCTTCTCGCAAAAAATCCCATAATTTGTTTTTCCACTTTCTCAATCGTGCCGACAAAAATATGCTTTCCGTTATTTAGTTTATATTGAGTGGGCCATATTCTAATTAGCGTTTCACTATTCACATCCGAGTCTTTACCAAAGCGAAAAACACGTATTTCTTCTCGTCCTTGATACAGGTTTGGTATTACTGATTGTTCTTTCAGTGGAATCTGAGGCGCAAGAAAACGTAAAACATTTACAAAATTGAAATCCAGCGTTTCTTCCCAGCCATTAGTGAGTAAAATCTTGTCAATTTCTTCAGTTGATCCTGCCCATTGGAAGGTCAAAGGCTGCTTAGCTCTTCCAAATAAGTCGAAACGATAGGCTGGAGAAATATTACGCCAAAAACGATGCGTCCAATCCGACTCACTGACAATAATATGCGACTCTTCATAGACAAATCTTCTTGCATCAGATTCATACTGAAAAAACAGATTCAATGTATAAATGCCGAAGAAAATACCTACAGTTACAATACCAGTCTTCTTTACATCTATTTTCTCATGCGCTCTTCTACGCAAAACAAGAGCAACCACTAAAATCCACGCAATACCGAAACTGTACCCAACCATTACATCACTAAACCAAAAGCCCCCTAAAACAAGACCAGACAAGGCAAGCATAAAAAGAAGGATGATATAAATAAAGTATAAAAATGCGCGAATTCTTGCACTAAGTCTTTCGCTGAAAATAATGACAACGAAACCGTAAACTAGCACAGGCATTATCGCATGCCACGCTGGAAAATTTTCCTGAAAACCAGGACCATCCAAAACAAGGGGACGGCTAATCTCGAATACCGCGTCAAGAAACAGATAGGCGAAATATCCGAATCCGAGCAATAAACTCCAATACCTAAGCATTCGCCAGTCGGAATGTTTCCAGTGAATAAATACAAAGCCAAGGACGATTGCGGCTAGAACAACTCGATCTCCCAACTGATAGATACCAATTAAGAATTTATCGAGCCGTGGCCAACGTGCCTGTTGCAAGAAATTGAAAATCGATTGATCGAAAAACACACCTTCTTCGCTTACTGTTAAGGCGTGTATCCCCCAGATAAAAATAGAACTGAAAAACAAAAGACAGCACAGCCACCAGAATAACGCGATACCGGGAGTATAATCAGGATCCAGAAGCTGTTTCGACATTTTACCGACACGCGGATGTCGAATACTCCATTGATATACTGAATCAATTTTTGAAGCTATCCACGGACTCATTGCGGTTGTGGTTTTTTTAGCCAGCCAGTAACTCACCCACAAGGACAAAACCATAATCACAATTATGAGCGCTAGTCTGCCTGTCACGTCCGACGCAATACCTATGGATGTGCCGAAAATAATTCCCGGCACTAAAACGACCGGCGCCCATACAATTGCCGACGCAACATTTACTGTCATGAAACGCATGCCCGGCATATTCATCATTCCGGCAACTGCTGGAATAATAGGCCTGACAGGTCCGACAAACCTACCAAACAAGATACTTTTTGCGCCATGGCGTAAAAAAAATTGCCTGGTATTTTCCAGCAACTCCGGCTTTTTTACGAAAGGCCATATTTTTTCAATTTTGCTTGAAAACAGGCGACCTATCCAAAAACTAACGCCATCCCCTGCAATGGCTCCTAATGTCGTCCATAGAAATGCCGATGAAAATTCCATGACGCCGGTACCAATAAGCGCACCAATACCAAACATCGCTGCAACGCCGGGGACGATAAGTCCCACGACGAGTAACGATTCAGACATCGCAATTAGAAAAACAACGAGGCCGGCCCAGCCGGGGTGATCACGAATCCAGTCGAATATGGGTGTTAGACTATCCAGATCCATGTTTCGTATACGAAAGTAAAAGAAATGATGCCGGGAGAAAAAGCTCCCGGCCAAATTATTAAAGTGTAGACATGACCTTAGCAGCCGACTCTATCGTTGCCTGAATATCGGCATCGGTATGCGCGCCCGATACAAATCCGGCTTCATATGCCGAAGGCGCAAGATAGACACCTTCGTTCAACATCCCGTGATAAAAACGTTTGAAGCGGTCGATATCGCAGGCCGCAACTTGTTTAAACCGACTTACGCTGCGTTCTTTGCTGAAAAAGAATCCGAACATTCCACCCACCTGATTGGTACAAAGCGGAATATTATTCTCCTTAGCAACCGTGCGCATTCCTTCACACAAGGCCTTAGCCATGGAATCCAGACGCGCATGAAAGCCGCTGGCTTGCGCAAGCTTCAATGTCGCCATGCCCGCCGCCATAGAAGAAGGATTCCCTGATAAGGTACCCGCTTGATAAACCGGCCCCAAAGGCGCGATTCTTTCCATGATATCTTTACGTCCGCCAAAGGCACCCACGGGCAAACCGCCACCGATGACTTTACCCAGCGTCGTGAGATCAGGCTTCACGCCAAAGTGTTCCTGCGCACCTCCAAGACTGACACGGAATCCGGTCATGACCTCATCAAAAATCAATACTGCACCATGCTGATCGCAAACATCACGCAAGCCTTCCAGAAAACCCGGCTCTGGCGGGATGCAATTCATGTTTCCGGCAACAGGCTCAACGATGATACAAGCGACCTGATCACCAATTTCAGAGAACACTTTGCGCACTTCTTCGATATCGTTATATGTCAGAGTAATTGTATGTTCGGCCAATGACGCTGGAACGCCTGGCGACGTTGGAACGCCTAATGTAAGCGCACCAGACCCGGCCTTGACCAACAGCGAGTCTGAATGACCATGGTAACAGCCTTCGAATTTGACGATTTTATCCCGACCAGTAAATCCTCTGGCCAGACGAATCGCACTCATAGTAGCCTCAGTGCCAGAACTCACCATACGCACCATATCGATTGATGACATGATGTCGCAAACCAACTTCGCCATTTCCGTTTCGATCCGTGTAGGCGCGCCGAATCCGAGACCTTTGGCAACAGTCTCTTGAACCGCCTTGATCACTTCTGGATGAGAATGGCCCGCAATCATTGGGCCCCACGAAGCAACATAATCTATATATTTATTACCGTCTTCATCATAGAGATAGGCGCCTTCACCCTTTGCAAAATAGACAGGGTCCCCGCCAACACCGTTAAACGCACGCACCGGAGAATTCACGCCACCCGGTATGTAGTGTTTGGCTTCTTCAAATAATTCGTGAGAACGAGACATTCCAGTTTTCCTTCATTTTAATTCACAACGCTAATTTTGAGTCTTGCACCATGACCGGACTGCTGAAAACAGCCGTATAGGCGCGAGCATTTTCTTCCGCATCACCAAAGCCGAACAAACCATGAATTGCCGCGACAGCATCAACGCCTTCATTGATCAAAGTGGCCGCATTTTTTGGCGTAATCCCACCTATGGCAACAACGGGAATTTTAAGTACACTCTTTGCTCGCCGTATAAGCCCAATATCGGCTTGAACCGCCTCAGGTTTGGTTTGTGACGGAAAAAACCGGCCGAATGCAACATAGTCAGCACCATTGGCCTGCGCCTCGACCGCCCGTTCGAGACTGTTATAGCAAGATATTCCCATAATACGGTCACCGAGTCGCCTTCGTGCCACCGTGTAACTTCCATCGGAGTGACCCAAATGTACCCCATCGGCTTCAACTGCCAGCGCCAATTCCACATCATCATTGATTAAAAAAAGCGCGGAATACTGATGACACATACTACGTAAAGACATCGCCTGTTCGACTCGCTGCTCAAAGGGCAAAGTCTTTTCGCGATATTGCAATACCCTGACGCCACCCGCAAGAGCACACTCGGCTTGTCGTAGGATGCCGGGTGACGACATGGTAATGCCATACACGCCGGTAATTTTGGCTCTACTCACCTGACTCCTCTCCAACTGCCCAGAAAAATCGGTTTGGTATCCATTGGCCCATACCGAGACGAATTGCGGCCTTTAGACTTTGCCAGGTGAATTCCTGCGCTTCACGAGCTGTTGCCAAAGGATCCAGACCCTGGGCTAGCAAGGCCGCAACGGCAGAAGCCAGGATGCAACCTGATCCATGATAATCGTGAGGTAAGCGTTCCCATTCATAGCGGTCCATCATGCGGCTGTTACCGTAGAGAACATTAATTACTTTTTCGGTATTTTCATGGGTTCCCGTCAATAAAACATATTCTGCCCCCATGTCCATAAGCTCGTGAGCACAGGCATCAAGGTTGTCGGCTTCGTGGCATAACATGCGCGCTTCCCAGGAATTCGGCGTGATAAATGTACTTTCCGGGACCAGCAAACTTGCCATAGCATCCTGGATTTCCGGATCTGAAACCATTGCACCGCCGCCAGCACGTAACACGGGATCAAACACCACCGGAATATTGCGATAGTCCTGCAAAATAGAATGCACCGCTTCCACCGCGTCGACACTACCAAGCAAGCCTATTTTGAAGCCGTGCACAGGCATGTCTTCCAGAACCGCGCGGGCTTGTTCAACTATAGTGCCTACATCCAGGGGAATGAGACCTTTTACGTTCTGCGTGTCTTGCGAGGTAATTGTGGTGATCACAGGGGAGGCGTGGCAGCCCATGCTGGCAAGTGTCTCGATATCTGCCTGAATGCCCGCGCCGCCGGTCGGATCTAATCCCGAAAAACACATAACTACGGTTGATTCAGTGGTATCCACGCCTTACCTCAGTCGTTTTGGCAATTAAGCTCGATTATACTACTTCTTCTCGGACTTGGCGGACCCAATTAAGATGAAACATGGACTAGACTGGCAGCAAATACATAGTGTTTTCCTGGATATGGATGGCACTTTGCTGGATTTACATTTTGATAACCACTTCTGGCAGGAATTCATTCCTCAGCGCTACGCAGAACAAAGAGGCCTCGCCAAGGAAGAGGCGAATCAAATACTTGTTCCCAAATTCAAGGCTCAAGAGGGCACACTTAACTGGTATTGCCTGGACTACTGGAGTGAACAGCTGGAGATGGACGTTGCATCATTGAAGGAGGAAGTAGCGCATCTCATCAATATCCGTGAAGGAGTCAACGAATTTCTACATACTCTACAGAAAACCGACAAACGCGTAGTATTAATGACTAATGCCCACCGCGCTGTAGTGAAATTAAAGATGAAATACACCGGGCTAGATTCCCACTTTGCGGCCATTGTAACTTCCCACGAAATTGGGTACCCAAAAGAGGATCCGAAGTTTTGGCGCGCGCTACAACCGATAGAACCCTACGACGCTGCACACACCTTGTTTATCGATGACAGCTATAACGTATTGCGCTCAGCTAAAAAAGCAGGTATTAAGTATTTACTCACTATCGCGCAGCCATCAAGTCAGCTTGAGCCCAGGTACACCGATGAGTTCGAGGTGTTGAGTAATTTTAAAGACATCATGCCACCCTTGGCCTAACTAAGCGCCAATCAAACCAAAGAATCCTGCAAAAAACAGCAACATTAGCGTCGCCGACGCGGTATACAAGGCAAGCGATAGCACCGTGTTAAACTTTCTGGCGCGAAATCCCAGGTAAATCAGCACAACCGTTAGCAGAAAGAGCAATAATAATCCGCGGTTCATTTCCAGCTTCTCTTATGATGCGTACAGGCAGATACTACACGACGGAGAGGCTGAAATCTCAGTTATAGCCTGACTACTTAACGATGTCCGATAGTTTCTTGCGTAAATTCGTCGCCTTAAAGGAAGGAATTTCATAAACCCAAGGTTTCCATCGTTTAGACAAATTATCTTTTTGCGCCTGTATATCTGTAGTCGCCATATCCGTAGCACTCGCGGCGACTATCAGATAGTCCTTCTCTTCCTGCTTGTAGACAGCCATATCAACCAGCAAGCCGTCGAAGGTTTCTACCTTGATTTCAGCTTTTTCCGCCTTCTTCAGGTCAACCTGACCATCCGCATATACGTTTGAGAATTCCAATTTGCGAAAATTGTTTGCTAGCGCATTGACTGCCGACGCAGATGCTGGGGTTTTGCCTTTCGGTGCATTAGCCAGGTTAAAGTCCTTATCTTCCGATTTCGCTTTTTCGATTAGTATTTTTTCTTTCTTACTTACCTCAATTGCCACGCTTTTGATTTTCGCTGGATCGAGATCGAGTATTTGTTTATCAAGCCAGTTTGCTTCATCCCCAGGAGTTTCGATGCGGCCTTTGACCAGCCACGCTTGCTCTTCTCCCTGGCGACGTATATAAAGCGTGTCGCCTTTCACCGTCCCTAAAATAACTGCTGCGATTTTATTGCCCGAGCCATCGTTTAGCGTAATAAGCTTGTTCGCTGTACCTGCCACATGGTCCTGAACGCCTAGCTTCTCATAGTTTTCGGACTTCTTGGTTTTTGGCTCAACGGTTTTCAACTCCGATAAGCTAAGAATAAGATTCTTCACATGTGAGAAATCCACGGGGTGATCGTTCTTCTCCTTTAAAACCCAGCTATCGTCCTTTTTCAAAACGGTAGCATGCATATTACTAAAACTCACTTCCACGCCAGCGACATCATTTATTCGGCCTTTGAGCTCCGTCAGATATTGATCACCACTGACTTCATCTTCTAACGCCTTGTTCTGACTGGACGAAACAACAATCGCCAGAACAAACAACGTTGCGACTGCAAGACCTAAATATAGATAAGATTTATTATTCACTTCATCTACCTCGCTTGCCTAAACAGCATTCACACTGGCACGTAAGCGCTTTTTACGCATCATTGTAAGAACCAATGCGACAATGATAATCAGAAAAGGCACGATAGTAATATTAAGAAACTTCAGCCACGAACCCAGACCCTCTATGCTTTGTGTAAGCTGGTGTTGAACATTTCTCAACTCTTTTCGCGTCTGTACCTGCTGTTCGCGAAATTTTTCAAGCTCCGTACGCTGCTCCGAACTCAAAATAACCGAACTACCACCTTCTTTCTGGCGTTGCAGCTCGGATAGTTTGCGCTCAGTTTCACGCAATTTGTCCTGCAATTGCTTTTCCTTGTCTCTGAAACGCGTCTCTGCTTCTCGCTTCAACTCTTGTACCTTTTCGAATGGTCGTGCAGAACGCCCTCGACTGCGCAGACTGATTAAGTCATTGCTACCCGTCAGATTATCGAGCGCATTGATTACAAAAGTATCGTTATTGGCCTGTGGAAATGCGATACGGTTTCCGAAGAAATTCTGCAACTGTACCCACATTTTGTCTTCAAGCATGTCGGTATCCGCAATAATAATCACATTCGAATCTTCTTTACTCTCCTTGGTTCCACTCTGTGTGGTATCACCATTTTTCAACCCATCAGGAAAGGCGCTTTTGAACTTTCCGCTTATGCGCGCAGCGACGGTTAGCTTCTCACCGCCAGCACGATAATTTCTCAACAACTCCAGTGGGCGTGCCTGAAACTGAAAACTGCTTTGTGGTATGGTCATAGCCTGATCTGACGTTTCCAGCAACGGACTGAATTCAAGCGTAGAACCCTCCTTTTTCTTCAGCCGTCCGGCGGTCCCCAACATAACTTTGCGTAATTCGCCGGTTACAAAATCAGAAGAATTGAAATTGTCTTCGTCCAATGACAGCCAGGCAACGTATTCGACTGGCTGAACTCTCATTCCGGCACGGGCATTAACTCGGGTAGCTGATTTGATGTCGCCAACAACCTGCCCTTTTACAAGCTCAACGCCCCAAGCATCAAAAAGCTTCTCCATACTTGAATCACGCTTTGCCTGAAATGAAGCCATCGGATTTTGAGGATCGGTAGGCGGCGTATCAACATCTGAGTGCGGGTCAACAAAAACCAGCACACGACCACCGCCCAGCACGAATTGGTCAATTGCGAACAGCGTTTGGTCAGAAAGCGTTTTGGGATGAACAATCATCAAGACGTCAATTTCTTGCGGAATTGATGTAACAGACGATTCAAATTTACGCACTTCGAATAGTTGTTTAATCTGCGAAAGAATATACCACTCGCCATCGCCTTGCTGTGGTCCAAAAGGGTTTGCCGGTGCGCCCCCTTCAAGGGGAAGCTCACTGATTAAACCGACAACTTTGCGTTTAGGATTCGCAAGTTTGTGCACCAACTTGGTCAAATCGTATTCAAGCGACTCTTCCTTGTCTGGCGCAAAAAACGGAACAATCTCTTCTTCATCAGTGGAACTGGTACCTACCAGGCCGAAATAGGCCTGTGTGCCCGCAGCATCGACGGGTACGCCTTGCAAACCCTTGCGCACCGCTTGATCTTCTTCGTCGGAAAAGGGCTCAGGATTCTCAACGATCAATCGAATTTTGCCGTCAGCGATATTGGCATATTCTTCTAACAACTCTTTCACTCGACGCCCATAGTTTTGTGCCACTGGAATCCCCGAAAAAAGGGCTTCAGAAAAGTAAAAGCGCAAGGTCACAGGCTCATCAATTTGTTCCAGGATTCGTTCGGTACCGTCCGACAGGGTATACAAACTGTTTTCAGTCATGTCCAGCCGCACACTTTTGAACAGCAGACCAGCGACCAAGTTAATCAATAACAACAATACACCGGCTATAATCAGGCCGGATGACGAGAGCAATTTTTTCTTATCCATGTAATACCCTCCTAGTTAGCCTTTTTCATATCGACAAAAATTACGTTGGCGAACAACCAACAGGCTATAAAAGAGACAAAAAAGATTAGGTCTCGAAAATCTATGACGCCTTTAGTGATAGAGCTGAAGTGCGTGAGGAAGCTCATGCCACTAATAGCCTCAATCAAGATTTGCGGCGCCCAGTCACTGAAGAAGTCGAGCACCATGGGGAAACCTGCCAAAATAAACGTGAAGCAGATAACCACCGAGATCACAAACGCAATTACTTGATTTCGCGTAATAGCGGATATGCATGACCCTATTGCCAGGAACGCACCTGCCATTAAGAAACTACCGACATAACTGGCAACGATTACCAGGTTGTCAGGGCTACCGAGATAGTTCACGGTTATCCAGGTAGGGAACGTCAGCAATAGTGCGATTCCGGTAAATGCCCAGGCAGCTAGAAACTTACCAATAACGGCATCACTGATGGAGATAGGCAATGTCATCAGCAATTCAATCGAACCGCTTTTTCGCTCTTCTGCCCACAGCCGCATCGATAAAGCAGGTATCAGAAAGAGATAAAGCCAAGGATGGTAATTGAAGAAAGGCATCAGATCGGCCTGACCTCTTTCGAAAAATCCACCTAGATAGAAGGTAAAGACACCGGTCAGCATTAGGAAAATGACGAGAAAAACGTATGCCACAGGCGTAGCAAAATAGTTCGCAAATTCACGTTTGAATATGGCGCGGATATTGTTCACGACAAGGCCTCCTCTTTCGCAGCGCCAGCATCTATAGTGACGCGTCGGAAAACTTCATCCAGAAAACCTTTTTGTACATGGAAGTCTTTTAGGTGCCATGATTGCTCACGAGCTAGGTCGTTTAGACCTTCAACAATCGATATCCCCTTTTCAGGGATTAGAATAACTCCCTCGGCCTGCAATTCGACATCTGCCACACCAGGTATCGCCTTGCATTTGGTCTCGACATCTGCCGGTACAGCACTGGAGAAACGCAAGACAACGGAGTTATGGTAACGAGATTTTGATTCCAGTTCCCCAGGGGTTCCATCAAACACCACACGCCCCTTCGCAATGATAATCACGCGACTACAGATCGCATGCACTTCCTCAAGAATATGCGTTGAAACGATAATCGCTTTCTCTTTGGACATTTCAGCGATCAGTTCTCGCACTTCGTGCTTCTGGTTAGGATCCAGACCATCTGTCGGTTCGTCCATTACCAAGACAGGAGGATCATGCAAAATTGCCTGTGCAAGCCCAACGCGCCGCTTAAATCCTTTGGACAGGTTTTCAATTGGTTTATGTACTACGCTCTGAAGATTCGTTCTCTTGACAGCGGCGTCGACTTTTCGCTGGCGCTCCTCACCGTGAAAACCACGAATTTCCGCAATAAATGACAAAAATGTCATCGGCGTCATATCGGAGTAGGCTGGCGCACCCTCAGGCAGATAACCAATGGATTTTTTGATTTGTACCGGATTGGACTCTACATCGTCGCCGCACACTTCAACGCGACCCGATGAAGGAGAGAGAAACCCTGTTATCATTTTCATCGTTGTCGATTTTCCAGCCCCGTTCGGACCAAGAAAACCCAGAACTTCCCCCTTATTTACACTAAAGGAAATTCCATCCACGACTATTTGTTGATCGAACTTTTTTACAAGATTATCGACTTTGATCATGCTCATATTGGCAAAACCCTTGTTTGATTTATTCGTCAGTTAAGCAATCATGGCGAATTATTCGAAAATTTTTCCCGCTGTCAAGACCTCATGTTTGGGTGTCTTTAACGACAGCGCTCAGCCAGCCAACTCATAGCTAGGCGCCCGGCTTCGACCATTTGCTCTGCTGAAAGTTCCTTTCCGACGCGCTCTCGATGACGCACCGCCTGGACATCGCCCAATTCTGCAGCGATATTAAACCACTTATAGGCTTCCATATCGTCGCGTGGCACGCCTTCGCCCATGGCGTACCGGATTCCAAGATTATTTGCTGCCTGCATATGCAAATGTTCGACCGCCACGCGATACCACTGCACCGCGATCTCGAAATTTCTTGTGACGCCATCTCCTTCAGCATACATTTGGGCAAGATTAAACTGGGCATCAGCCATGCCCTGGTTGCCCGCCGACGCGTACCAATATGCGGCTTGAGACTTATCTACCGCGCCGCCCTGTCCGTAGTAAAACATCATGGCCAGATTGAATTGCGCAGGGGCGTAACCTTGGTCAGCCGACTTTTGATACCATATTCGAGCTTCCCAAGGGTTAGCACTGAGATGCTCACCATTTTCGAGCATCACAGCAATATTGAATTGTGCAAGCCGGTCGCCGTTTTCCGCGGCTTGTTGCCATAGCTGTATGGCCTGCCGTACATCGCCAGACTTATATGCCTTTAATCCCTCTTCAAAACTCACGATTCCACCCTGTTTCGTTTCAACACAGTGTCCAGACCAGCATTACCTTGTAAGCCCCCGCTATGTAGCATAGTGACGACACTACCACGAGGGAAAAAGCCTTTGTTCAGAAGATCAAAAACACCATAGACCATTTTCGCCGTATAGATAGGGTCGAGTGGAACTGCTGTACGCGTTTCGAAATCGGACTTAAACGACAAAAGATCTCTATTTAACTTCGCGTAACCACCAAAGTGGTAATCACTAACTAATTGCCAGCTCTTGTTCACATTTGGTGCTAGATATGCAGAAATCTCTCGCTCAAAAAATCCTTCTGCCTTTAGTACCGGAAATCCTATAACGCTTCCTCTCTCGAGTTCGGCGGCTGCCACACTCATCCCAGCGATCGTTGCGCCTGTGCCGCACGCTGCACAGATATAATTTGTTTCACTGCACTGGCTATATATTTCTTCCGCAAGTTCTTGGCAACCACGTAAGGCATATTCGTTGCTACCTCCTTCGGGGATTATATAGAATTCACCAAATCGGTCTCGCAACTTTGTGACAAATTGCTCTGTCTCTTTTTGCCTGTATTCTTCACGATTTACAAAACAAAGGCGCATACCTTGTCCCGCTGCAAAGCTCAGCGTTGGATTTTCGGCATAACTCTCCTCACCGCGAATAATACCGATGGTATTTATGCCGAGAATTTTGCCCACTGCCGAAAGAGCGTGAATATGATTCGAGAAAGATCCGCCGAAACTCAGCAAAGTACCAAAGTTCTGTTGAAGTGCAGAAAAGACATTATATTTTAGCTTGCGATATTTATTGCCTGACACAATTGGGTGTGTCATATCGTCACGTTTAATCTGTAGTCGTACGCCTTGTTTGCGCGCTTCGGGGATATCCAATACCTGTAGCGGCGTTACGGCGTCGAGACAAAAAAATGATTCAGCGGCCGCAAGTGTAGCGTTCATTCCTTTTCGTATCTTAGAGAAATTGAATTCACGCAATAACGAAGACCCGTGGGCGCGGGACCGTCGGTAAAAACATGCCCTAAATGCGCATCACATTCAGAACATGTAATTTCAACGCGGCGCATTCCGTGACTCAAATCTACGGTTTCCTGGATACAAGAATCACTGATTGGCGCCCAAAAACTAGGCCAACCCGATCCCGAATCATATTTGGATGCTGTTTCGAACAATGGTGTTCCACAGCAAACGCAATGAAACACACCACTCCCTTCCACAGAATTATAATCCCCGGAAAACGGTGCTTCCGTGCCTTTTTCCCTACAGATTTGGAATTGCTCTGGCGTAAGTTTTGAACGCCAGTCGTCTTCAGTACTCATATCGCATCCAGAATTTTTTCCGCTTTACTAACATCAAAAGCGCCGCCATTTTCCATATTCAATATCGTTACGATTCCATCTTCGATAAGCATGGAATAACGCATGGAACGCTCGCCTAATCCAAAACGTGTCATGTCCATATTAACGCCTATTGCCCTGGCAAAATCTCCGTTTCCATCGGCGATGAATCGAACTTCATCCACAATATTATTGTCTTTTGCCCAGGCATTCATAACGAATGCGTCATTTACCGCAATACAGACAATATCATCTATGCCTTTTTGCCTAAGATCATATGAGTGTGAAACATATCCCGGCAAGTGTTGCTCAGAACATGCTGGCGTAAAGGCGCCAGGAACAGCGAATAAAACAACCCGTCCTTTGGAAAATAGCTCCCCAGAACTGATGTCTTTAACACGTTTCCCATCCATATATTGAAGAGAAATGTTGTCTGGAACGCGATCACCTACTTTAATCATTCAGCTATTTCTCCGCCACGATATAAGCTAACCAGGATTCCTGCTGATCAACTTCTGTTACCTTCCGAAAGTTTCCCGTTCCCACAAGATAGTCATTGTCAGGGTCATCATCGTCTTCCTCAAATTCTTCCCAATAAACGTTAACTTTGCTAAAACCTGCATCAAGCAGAATTTCATGAATTTCGGGAATAGACCACAGACGCCAATCATATTCGAATGCTCTCTCCATGCGCGAACCGTCTTCGAAATCGAAATGTATGTAACACATTAAATGGTTAGTGATAGGATTAAATTCTGCCTGTTCCCAGACATAGGTAGCGTCTTCATCCTCTATTTCCCGCTCTTCTTCAACCGTATCGATGGTTGCTGTTCCACCGAGTAAGTCCAGAAAAAACAGACCGTCTTCTTTCAGGCCACGACGGGCATTTTTGAAATAGTTTAACAAGGCCTGGCGCGTTTTGAATATGCAATAGCTGAAGTTCATCGCGCAAATAAGATCGACCTCTTCAGTTTCCACATCGACGACATTTTCGTTTAACAGTGTAATTCTCGACGCTACATCCTCACCAGCAGGTTTGAGGTTGTGCCGGATTCCCCAATCTAGAGTCTCCTGACAGATATCCACACCGATCGCGCGTCGTTTATTGTCTCGGGCCACCCAGGTCATACTTAACGCCGCCGTTCCACAGAAATCTTCACGCATTGTCCTAGGTGTGCGTCCGCGCAATTCCTTGAAGCTATCTTCGAAAAACTCGACTTCAGTCTCGGGAGCTTGAACAGATTTCTGGTAAAGCACATGGCGATCAGCTTGATCAGCCATGGTTTTACCACTCTTGTTGCCTTTACGAGCTTTTGCGTTAGTCATTTAGTCTACCTGTGCCAAGTCAGTCCAGCATTGTAGCGTTTTCATGTTGGAGGCGAAACCCACCTGACTATTCGCCCAGAACATGTTTCTTCACGTATAATCCGGCCCTTTGGCACATACTCTCATGATCTATTGCGATACCAAATTCAACACACATCTCGCTGAATTACTTGCTCTTTACGGCATGGAGCTTGTTATTGTTGACGATACCTCAGATATCCCCGGTACTTTTTGGGGAGCGCCGGAGGCAGGATTGATTGGTAACACGCTGTACGTAAGACACGATACGCCTTTACATTCGGCCTTGCACGAGTCCTGTCACTATATCTGCATGGAACAGACACGCCGATCAGATCTGCACACAAATGCCGGTGGTGATTACGCGGAGGAAAATAGTGTTTGTTATTTGCAGATTTTATTGGCTGATACTATTCGAGGGTTTGGTAAAACACGCATGTTCCAAGATATGGACGCCTGGGGTTACAGCTTTCGCCTTGGATCGGCACGCGCCTGGTTTGAGCAAGACGCCGATGACGCATACATCTGGTTGCGTAAAAATGGCATCCTGGACGAAGCGGGCAATATCACCTATCAAATCAGGATCTAAATTCGTGGGATTTTATATAAGCAAGTTCATTTCTGAATGGATACTTCCGCCGGGTGGACTGATATTGTTGCTAGTAGCAGGAATTTGGCTGAACCGAAGGAAGAATGCTTGGGGAACACGCCTCATCTACTTTGCGACTTTTGCATTGTTTATACTCACGCTGCCGATTGCATCCATGAGTTTGATGTCCATAATAGAGCCTTACCCTGCAATCGCACCCGATAGACTAACTGGCCAAAGTGCGCAAGCCATCGTCATTCTCGGAGGTGGCCGTAGTTACGACGCGGCGGAATACCAAGGCGATACTGTTTCCGAGGTGACACTGGAACGACTACGTTATGGCGTTTTTATCCAGCACAAAACTGGATTGCCGATTTTAGTAACAGGTGGAAGCCCACTGGAAGACCGGCAACCAGAAGGTTGGCTGATGAGTGAAACACTTAAACAAAGTTTTCAGATTTCGCCCCAGTGGGTGGAAGATGAAAGCGTAAATACAGCCGAAAACGCGATCTTCAGCAATAAGATATTAAAAAAACAAGGAATACGCCGGATTCTACTAGTCACTAATGCCTGGCATATGCCTCGCGCGGTAACAATATTTGAGGCGCAAGGCCTGGAGGTAGTAGCCGCACCAACGGCGTTTGAAGGGTTTAGTAAAAAGCCTCTGACATTTTTTGATTTTATTCCTAACGCGAAGGCGTTTCTCAAAAGCTACTATGCCATACACGAATTGCTTGGAAGTTTCTGGTATGCGATACGCTACTAAACAATTTTACGTGCGCTATCTACTAATTTTGTTTGCCATACACCTACTGGTAAACACGGCCCATGCTGAGTATACAGCCATCGAACTCGGCGGTGATATAGGTCAAGTAGCCTTACCTGTCACCGCGTTACTGTTAACACTTCACGACAACGAATACGACGATACCAAGCAATTTTTAGCCGCCTACACCACAACAATAGCGATTACACACATCGGAAAATTTGCAATTAATGAGACACGTCCTAACGGTGGGGATCATTCTTTTCCTTCAGGCCATACAGCGTCCGCTTTCGCAGGGGCAGCGTACATTCATAGCCAATATGGCTGGCGCGCAGGCATTCCGGCATATTTGGCGGCAAGTTTCGTCGGATGGAGTCGCGTCTACGCAAAGAAGCACTGGCCGCATGATGTAGTCGCCGGCGCAACGTTAGCTGTCGGGGTGAATTATTTTTATCGCTATCTATTCAGACACGAGTTAGCCGTCGGTCCCAGCTATAACGGAAAATACAGCGGAGTACAGTTTCGAGCGGCATTCTAGAAAAAATTATTGCCTTTAGAGTGGGATTGTTGAGGGGGAAAGACCTAAAATAGTATCAGGTCGTGGCTTTACAGCGTTTCGCATAAAACCCAAAAGGGGTTAACTATACTCAGGGGGCAAATCTATTTTCAGTGCATTGGCAATATTCTTAACGACTACATTTGCGTTAAACGGCTTAACGATGAAACCACTTGCGCCTTTATCCACAGCTTCCTTGACTTTCTCTTGTGTAGCATTACCGCTAATCATCAATATTTTTGCGTTGGGCAAAGCTTTTCTGGCTGGCTCAATCAAATCCAGGCCGCTACCATCCGGCAACATAATGTCCAGGAACACGACATCCGCTTGATGACTTTTTATCGAAATGTCGGCATCCTTAACTGAAAAGGACTCGTGTACGACCTCTATCGAGAGTTCTGACAGAATCATTCGTAGTACCTGCCGGATAAAGCTATCATCGTCTACAATAAGCGCTTTCACTATATTCGTCCTAATCTTACTGCCCTAACTCTGTTATCGGTATCAATCCAAAAGATTTTATATTTGATGGAAATTGAAACAATTTGTGACAAAAAACTACCGGTTATTGCATGTTCTGCAAGAAAGCCAGGTCAGACTTTTCTGTCTTTCCAAGTTTCCAGACACCACGTTTTTTTGCATGCTTTATAGCAAGTTCAGCCATATTACCGCTATGGTTATGTTGAATAGTCAACACCATACCCGGCTTAATCAAATCTGGATCCTTTACTCTGGCAACATTACTCTGAAAAATTAGTGGCCATTTCAAGGCGTCGCCATAGACATCAAGTTTTGCAGCGATCTTCCATAATGAATCGCCTTTTTTTACCAGATACCGACTGGTTTTAGGCTCCGACTCAATTTCAATTTTAGTCTCCACGACTTCAATCGCTGGCTCGACGATTTCCTCAAGCTTTTTAATGGGGGCCTGTTCAGGCGGCTCGGCTGCAGCAATTGCTTGTTCAGGCTGTGTGGGCGTTGTAGCCTTCGTGCAGGCCATCAATATTACTCCAACCACAAGGATCGCGCAGATAAGCATCCTGTCAGACATCAGTCTTCTCCAGATTTCCGGTATCACCAATATAGCGGTTTACCACTTTCAAAATTTATCTCCAATAAAGCATGGCTTTTATTTTGACTACACTATCCAACCATTTCTGTTTGCCCAAACACGTCCGCTTCGATTAAATCCCATTTGCACAGTAAATTGGCGAGTCGATCAATATTAATTGGCTTAGACAAAATGTCGTCTGTTCCTGCCCTCATACAAGCTTCAGTATCTCGCTCGCTAAGTTGGGTACTTAGGAGCACAACAGGAGTTCCCAACGCACGTTCATCCTGATTTTCTTTTTTCGAACTAGACAGGCGTGCCTCGTAGCCTTTTACGCGCTGAACAAACTCAAGTACTGGCACGTCTGGCAACTGATAGTCCACCAGTAACAGACCATAGCTACGGGACTTAATCGCCTCAAACGCCTCTTTTTCGTTTTCAGCCAAATCTGCCACTACGCCAAGACGAGCCAACATACCTACAATCAACTTTTGATAAGTACGATTATTTTCGACAACCAATGCGACCGGCGTGTTTTCGTCCTGTTCGCGCAAACTATGTCTTGTTACAAGCTCATTGCTATATGAATCCGGCAACTCTCTACGCAGTTCCAGAAGTGCTTTTTTCAGATCGCTTCGATTAATTGGCTTTGTCAGATAGGCGCGGATACCTAAGTCCTTCGCAACCATGCTGTCACCGGGTATCCCATGCGACGTCAAGAGAAGCACTTGGATATTTTGTATGTTGACGTCTTCCCTCATATGTCTCACTAGTTCAAAAGCTTTGTCCGTAGCAGAGCTAATTGAAATATCGAGAATGAGAATGTCATATGGTCTATTACTTTGTTTCGATCGACTCAGAATGGAAAGTGCGCTTTCAAAATTGCCGCTCGTGTCACAACTCACACCCCAATTACTAAGAGCCGACGCAATACTCTTTCGATTGCTCGCATTTTCTCCAAGCATGAAGGCCGTTAGCCCATTTAACTTGCCTTTAGCCAAAACGTGTTCTATAGAATTTGCAACTTTCAAAGGCAGGGTTAGCCAGAATGTGCTTCCACCTAGCGAGTTTTCACGAAATCCAATCTTACCCCCCATCATCTCCACCAGTTGTTTGGTTATGCTAAGACCCAGACCAACGCCGGTGTTTTCTCCTTCGGGAATGATTTCTGTTTTTTCAAATTCGGTAAATACGGTGTGCGCTATCTCCGCGTCGATTCCTACACCGGTGTCGGTTACTTCTATTCTAACCGTTGCCTTGCCATCTTTGAGTTTTTCGAGCGTAACATTGACAGAGATGTCGCCGTGTTCAGTAAATTTCACGCCATTTCCGATTAGGTTAACCAGAATCTGGCGCAATCTTGTGGGATCACCAATTACTCTTTCTGGAACCTCTGCATTCACCAGACTTACAATATCCAGTCCTTTTTTGTATGCTTCTACCGAAAGAATTTCTGTTACATCTTTTATAGTTTGACGTATATTGAATTCGATTTTGTCGAGTTTGAGCTTTCCTTTTTTCAAAGCTGAGAAGTCAGTAATCTCGTTCAGTAGCTCTAGTATCCATTCACTGTAACGAGTCGCCAGATCAAGATACTCTTTCTGCTTGTTGTCCAGACGAGATATCCGCAACAATGACAACATTCCAAGAACATTATTCAGCGGGGTACGAATTTCGTGACTGATATTTGCCAAATCTTTCAGCCTTACACTTGCGTCATTTCCGGTATTCTTTCCACTACCACCTTTACGCATATTGACATCTGGGACTACCAGCGAACCTTTTCGCACATATCGTTTCCGCTTATTACGAAACACTATCAGAAAGATTGCTGCAACTAGGAATAGGGAGCCGGCCGGAATAAACTTATCCAGAACACGTTGCATAAGCAAATCATTTTCCATTTCCAGGAGAAACGAAAATTTGAATGCGTCACTGTTTAGATAGGCCCAAATAGCGCCATCCGACTCTAACACTGGCACATCTGTCGCTTCGTTCACAAAGCTAAGATAGACCTTCTTCGCCGTTTTTTCAGGACGACTTTCTTCGCGTACCTCGAATGCTTTTTGGAAAATAATATTGGCTTGTTCATCTATGACGTACACATGATTAAATTTGAAGCTTTCACCAAAAGAGGTAAAGTAGTCGGCAATCGCTGATATATCCAATCCAAGACTGATAACGCCAACGGAAAATCCGTCTGCCATCAGCGGAATGGTGAATTCAAAATTCGTTTTTTCGCCGTCAAATACCAACGTACCTACGGATTCAAAAGGCCGTTGTGCCATCCCGCGCTGAAAGAAGGCATCTTTCTCCACATTCATGAAATGTCTGGAGGGGCCATTTTCATCAACAACTATCCGTTCACGGCCGTACCGGTCGACCAGACGAACGCTTTTGACGAATTGTTTGCGCAATTTGAGGAATTGACGGAAATAGTCTTCCACATTACGTGCGTTACGCGTTACCTGGCTTCGAGGCACGGTACGCGCGGCAATGCGTATTGCGGATTCATGACGCGCCAGAAATTGCAGATCTGACTGCCACTCAACAACCTTGCGCTTAAAGCCATCCTCGGCAATCCGCATGGTTTGCGAGGTGCTGGCTTTAATATTCTCAATCACCACTTGCCGCATAAGCAGAAAAATACCTGCCAAAGAGACAACCAGGATCAATGTGAGTAATGCTAATCTTTTCAAGACGTTCCCAGGACACTGAATTTATAGTCGTGATACCTGGAATATATCGACAGCAAGCGACCTAAAATTCAGTGCCCATGGGAAATTTACTGATACATCCTGGCAAATTGCATAACGATGAAAAACAATAAGTTAGGATCTAGACGATAGAACTCGCGGGTTTCAAAGCCTGTCCAAGCTTAATGCCCGCCTGAATTCCAGGCTTATATAAGCCTTCTAAAGATCGCGCTGCGATGTTTGCAGGAGTCATCTTGATAATCCCGTTACGTATTGCTCTAACCATCCCGTTTTGCGCGTGTGCCAAGCGCCCAAAAGAGTAGGAACGCTCACGAAACAAGTTCACTCGCTTTGTTCGGCAGCGGGATATACCGTTAATCAATTGTCCTTTTCCACTAACACGATAGGATTCAACCAGGGCTGCAACATCTTCAAACGCCATTGCCGCGCCTTGCCCCATATTTGGTGTCATTGCGTGTGCAGCATCACCAATCAGAATGACATTTTGGCTCCCCCATTCCAAGGGTAAATCTCCGAGCGCATTAAAAAGTATTTTTTGTTCTGTTTGTACTGCATATTTCAAGAGATCTTCGGTGTGTAACGAAAAATTTGCAAATTCTTCAGGACGCAGTGGTAATTCCTGGCGAAGGGTAAAGTCAAATTGCGGATCGCTTTTCACTAAAAACATATACAGTAGATTATCAGCCAAAGGAATTAAACCGACTCTTTTTTCAACGCCCCACATTTCCAGCGCGTTTTGTTGCTTATATATGTTAGGCACGACTAAGCGCCAGCACACCTGGTCAGAATAACGGAATTGCTTAGTCGATTCCTTACCGAGGATAAAGTCACGTATTTGCGAATGTAGACCATCTGCTCCAAGAACGAGATCATAATCACATGTGAAACCATCTTTAAATGCGACTGTTACATAGTCGTTTTCTTGCGTTTCCAGCGATTGTATTTGAACGCCAAGCTTAAGCGTTACGCCAGCACAGGAATTCAACAAAACTTGGTGCAGTTTTCCTCGGTGAATCGACACGATTTCGCCCAATTTTGAACTCGCTGCGCCCAGTAGTATGCGACCTTTTTGATCGCGTAATTCCACACCGGGTAACACACAACCTGACGACCGAATAGCGTCTCCTAAACCCAGTGCATCGAGAATCGCCAACGCATTTGACTGGAGCATAATTCCCGCGCCATCGAGATTCCATTCCGTTCTTTTTTCAACAACAGTGACCTCAGCACCCATACGACTCAGCGCAATAGCGGATGTGAGCCCTGCAATACCGCCACCAACGATGAGTATGTTTGAACGCATAGAACCTCCAGTTCAAGAATTGATACAGTGAAAAAATATAATGTGTATATACGGCATAGATGTTGATTATAGACATGTCATGCACTCAGTCGTAAAGCCCCTATGCCGCAACTTAGAAATCATTCTACGTGAAAACCCACGAGGGATTAGCGAATATGAATTGATCTCCAAGTTGAAAGCGCAAGGTTTATTTTCCCATGAACCTGAAGTTGGTGGGCATCTCCAATTATTTCGCGTTCACTTTCTACTTTTTCATTGTCTTTACTTGCTAGACCAGGAGCTTACTTGTCAAAAAAAGGGCCGACTGGAAATCAGCGTTCTGAAAATTCGACTAGATGACACGATGGCACAGTCTACCGATTTGGGATTTCACGATCCGTTGCGGGATTACTATCTCGACATTTCCAATCTACACGATACGAGTGCAGAGGAGGTCGAGTCTCTATTAGGTAAATTCTGGGATACATTCTCGCGCCTGGAAGGCAGACAAGCGGCGCTCGAAGTCCTCGGCCTGGTTGACCCTGTAGACAACGTGGAGATTACTGAATGTTATCGCCGTCTAGCAGCCACCCATCATCCAGATCGTGGTGGCAACAAAAGTCGACTACAAGAAATCAATTTTGCCTATCGACAACTCATTCAAAAAAGCACGTCCTCGTAACCACCTTCAGGCCAAGAATCTTTCAGGGTTCCACAGCGCCAGTCGCAAGTTGCTGAAATTAACCGGCAAAACATTCCCCAATCCTTCCAATATTTAGCCAGCAAGAAACAACTACTTAAATAGAAATCTTAACTTCTGTTTTCACAACAGAACCGGCAATTAAACCTCGCCGCTGAGAATAGAAATCTTGCTGGTTGACCATGCAATAAGTCTAGATAAAGGAGGGCCATTTAAGGTTACAAGCGCAATTATTCGGACAATTGGCTAGAAGCAGTCTGATTTTGACATCTGGACATAAAATTCACCTCTATTTCAAGAAGGCGAACATAAAATTCTAGTGTTTTAGTGCGGTTTGGTTGACAGAGCTGGTCATATAGACAAGACTCAATATAAGACAAAATAAAAATCACAATAAATCAATAACAAGAGACGTGGGGAATATAATGGGAAATTCACAAACTACGGCTGCAATCGGCGGCTACATCTGACGAGCCCGATAAAATTTATAACAGGGCCGGAAACGAAATAACACTTTCAAAATACTTTTCGATTCCCAAAGCCCCAGATCAACAATCAGGCAAAAGTCGTCAGGTGTGTCTATGGTGGGAGCGCAATTCAAGGATATAACAATCCTTCGAAGCAAGGTGTTTTTAGCGCAACTTGTTCTCGTTGGCGCTGTGCTATTGGCCTCATCATTTGCCCACGCCAATACCACCTCTTACGTAAATACAAATAATTTGCCTCTCAGTCACGGCGTATTCAACTATGCTTGCGAAAGCTGTCACCAGGCAGATGACTCCCCCATACTAAACATCCAGCATGAGCAATTTCAAAAAACATGTCACGAGTGTCACAATACTTTCGTTGCAACAGGTCCGTCACCGCAACACATACCTGTTACAAGTAGCTGTGAGAACTGCCATCAAACAGATCGCTGGGAGATTAGCTATTTCGCACACAATGTAGACGAGGTTGGATGCAATAACTGTCACAATGGCCGGATTGCAATGGCGCCTGGGATAGAACACACCGGTCACGGACAATGCGACGAATGTCATAGCACCGATGACTGGTCTGTTACCCTTGCCCAACTAGCGCCTAAGGGACGCACGACATCGATCGGCATGCTCGCCGTCGGCCAAGGTCCAAATCATATACCTTCTAGTACGAACTGCCCGGCTTGTCATACGACAACAGCATGGGTACCTGTTTTTACAGTAGATCATGCAGAAGTTATTGGCACATGTCAGTCCTGCCACAATGGCTCCACCGCACCGGGGAAAACCACCAATCACGCAGCCACCACCGACGATTGCGGCGCATGTCATACAACTCAGGGGTGGCGCATTGGTGTAGTAATGGATCATACACAGGCATTAGGCGAATGCGCTGCTTGTCACAATGGGCGAAGCGCCTCCGGCAAGTCGACATTACACATTCCTGTTTCCGATAATTGTGGTGCATGCCACAGCATAACGGCCTGGTCACCGGTCTTGATAGTTGATCATGCCGAAGTCATTGGTGATTGTGTTTCATGCCACAATGACCGTCGTGCAATGGGCAAACCTGCCGGACACATACAAAGCACAAGGGTCTGCAGCGCATGTCACACAACCGGATCTTGGCTAGAGATACTGGCGGTAGATCATAATGAAGTCATAGGAACATGTAACAGCTGCCATAATAGACCCGCCGGCCATATAGCAACAACGAATGAATGTGGCGCGTGTCATAGCACCACTGGCTGGCTGAACGTCGTCGCCGTTGCTCACACCGAAGTCCTTGGAGGATGTTTCGACTGCCATAACGGCAATATTGCTGCTGCAAAATCCACGAGCCACGTTAACACCAGCAACTTCTGTGGAAACTGCCATTCCACTGCAGCCTGGGTACCGGTACTTGCCGTCGATCATAACCAAACCACTGGCGCATGTATCAGCTGTCATGATGGTTTCAGTGCAACCGGAAAGAGACGTATACATATTGCCAGTAGTGATCGTTGCGAAAGCTGTCATAGTACTAGCAGTTGGACGCCAGCGACGGTAGTAGATCACCAGGAAGTGATGGGGAGCTGCAGAAGTTGCCACAATAACAGTGTTGCTCCAGGCAAATCAGCACGCCACATCGCAACTTCAGATGTTTGTGATGCCTGCCACACGACTACTAGCTGGTTCCCAGTTGTACTCGTCGATCATAACGAAGTTGTTGGATTCTGTAGCGACTGTCACCGTCGCCCTGCAGGTCACATACGCACAACCGATTTCTGTGAATCTTGTCATGACAGCAATGGCTGGGTTCCTGTATTTACCGTAGATCATAACGAAGTATTAGGGCAATGCAGCAATTGCCACACCTTGCCAGCAGCGCATGGTGTAACCACCAATCTTTGTAGCGCATGTCATACCAACACCGTGAGTTGGGCTCCTGTGCTAGCCGTAGATCACACTCAGGTAATCCAGTGCGCATTCTGCCACCCACTACCAGCGGGACATGACCCAGTAACACAAGACTGTAGTGCGTGTCATACGCCCGGTGCTTGGTAAGAAACTTTTTAGCGTTCTTTGTAAGCGCGTCTACTTGATCAAAGGAAGCGAATTCCGGCATGCAAGTCGTTCTTTGCCTACCGATCAAGGTGCGCTAAAGCCGCTGACTTTCGTCCAAAGTTAAAACTGGCGAAAAGTGGGTCACGGCATGGCATGCATGACATAGTTCAGTCGTTTGAATATGTGAATCCGGTTTTCCGGGGACGAAATTCCCACTGTGGCAAACGGAACAATCGTTGGCGTATTGAGTGTGATCTATGAATACCGATAGCCAATCCAGCTTGGAATGACACCGTTCACATAGATCACTGGTTCCATTGTGGACGGTATTTTCCAGATAATGATTTGTGTCTATGTGACAATCGAAACACAAGGTATCGTAAGTTGTTTCGTGCGCGCTTGACCCATACAGGCTTGTCCAGTCTGTTTTCACATGACAAAACTGACAGTCCTTTTCCGTTGGCACATGACCATGTACCGCTAAATAGTCATGACAATTCCGACACGTTCCTAGCGCCTTTGTATGCTCAAGACGCAACGAGGTTTTCCAACTAAATTTCGTATGACACGCCTGGCAGCGACTCGATGTTACAGGATGCCTGGCAAAGATTTTCTGCGGAAATTTTCCGTGGCACTTTGCACACCCGCTGACAACACCATCATGCTTGTAGCGTTGTGCGGCCTGGTCCATAACCAGTGAATATACTGAACCGGGAAGTTGGCTACCCATATACCAGAAACGCGCACTATGACATCGCCCACAGTCAGAGTAGGTAAACTGTTCGGATGGATGCGCTTCATCACCTACCCCATTTGTACCATTATGACAATCGGCACAAAATAATCCGCCATGTTTGGTTGTTACCACTACCGTGTCAGAATGCGACAGTCCCAAGGTGTCCCTAACCACAAGCTGCACAACATAGTCGCCACGGATATCCACGCTCAGTTGCGATTTTGAACTTTGGCCGTTCATAACATGGGCCTGGCTTGTCGGCGGTTTAGCAATGAGCTCCCACTTGTAAAATAGGCCATCATTATTCGGATCGTAAGAGGCGCTTCCGTCCAGGGCATATACACCCGGATTATGTATTAGGATATCTTTCCCTGCCTCCGCCACCGGGGGCAAATTGACTGTTGGCTGCGGGTTAGGTGAGGCTTGGTCGGAAACGTCGATGACAATAATTGCCGGTTCACTTGTTTCGAATCCGTCGGTTACCAAAAGATGTAAAACATAAACGCCTGTCGCGTCCAATCGTAATTCAGTCTTTACTGCCAATTGATTAGCAATGTCACTTTGGCTTCCGTCGGGCTTGGAGATTATCTGCCAGTGAAAAGTCAACTCGTGTCCATCACCATCTGAAGAACGACTGCCATCCAGGGAAACACTGCGCCCTACCTCCGGTATACCGAAGAAAACCGGCTTCGCAAACGGCCGTTGATTCAGCGCTGTAACGATGACTTGATCGGGCGCACTATTTAGTTGTCCATCATTCACATGAAGCTGAAAAATAAAAAGACCAGGACGGTCTGGGACAAATTCAAACCCTTGTTGATCGGCTTCGATCAAGATTAAGTTAGAACCCGATGGTTTACGAACTATCTCCCAATGATAAGTAAGACGTGCGCCCTCCAGATCGCTAGAGCCAGCGCCATTTAGTGCAATACGGGTCCCAACGATTATTTCCCTGTCAGCACCCGCATCAGCAACAGGCGTCGCATTGGCTTTTTCCACATCTGCCACTCTCGGCAAACCCGGTTCCTCACAAGCCCAACCACACAACGCAAAGACTGCTACACAACAGAACGGCCAAAACCTGCGCGTATATCGCACATCCTTTCCCCACTGAAATATCAAACATGACTTGTTTTTTTATTTACAGCATAGGGAATATCTAACGACTGATCAAACTTAAACCGGATTCTTTCTGGCAGACATCAACGCATCAAATCCTCCGCCATTATGTACATTGCTGAAACCGGCAGCGCGCAAAATACTTTGCGCTTTACCTGAACGACTTCCACTACGGCAATACACAACTATTGGCCGATTCTTATCGGCACCAAATTCACTCAAGCGTTGACTCAATTGATTGACCGGTATCAGTTTGGCACCCGGCACGTGGCCAGACCTGAATTCGCCAGGTGTCCGAACATCCACCAGCAAGGCGCCTTCGTTAATCATTTGCCAAGCCTTTAGTTGGCTCTCATTACTACAAGCGCTGAGAAGACTAAAGCCTAACAGCATGACAACAAATGTAACTACCTGTTTTTTCATTCAATACCTCCAGATAAAACAAAGACACTGTATTAGCATAATCTAATATAGACTGGGTATCGGCCGGCTTCTGGGAAATTCAATAGGAAGATTCTTAACAAATAGACATGTCGGGAAAAAACAAGCGTAACTTCAACTTTTCCTTCTAATTCGCGTAAAATGACGGCCTCTATTGATTGACACACCAGAGGACTTCAGCACATGCAAACATTGGTTGGCATCATCATGGGTTCGACCTCAGACTGGGAGACCATGCAACATGCGGCACAAGTGCTGGAACAGCTCGGTGTTCCACATGAGGTAAAGGTCGTTTCAGCCCACCGTACACCGGATTTGCTTTTCCAATATGCGAGTGAAGCAGAGCAAAGAGGGTTAGAGATCATAATTGCCGGCGCCGGTGGCGCAGCCCATCTTCCCGGCATGGTTGCCTCCAAGACGGCACTCCCTGTACTCGGCGTCCCTGTACAGTCCAAAGCCCTCAATGGCATGGACTCTTTGCTGTCGATAGTACAAATGCCTGCGGGCATCCCTGTTGGCACTCTCGCCATCGGCAATGCTGGGGCTACTAATGCCGCGCTTTTGGCAGCAAGTATGCTAGGAAACCACTATCCCGCGATCCGCCAGGCAGTAAATGATTTTCGCAACGCACAAACACAAAAAGTTCTGTCGGTGCCAGATCCGCGGGACATGCCATGAAACTCGGGATACTCGGTGCTGGTCAGTTAGCTAGAATGATGGCCCTCGCTGCCTATCCTCTAAACATCAAATGCCGATTTCTGGACCCTTCCGCTGACGCCTGCGCTGCACCTCTTGGGACCTTAGTCCAGGCGGCATATAACGATGAGTCGGGCTTACAACAGCTCGCGCAGGAGCAGGACTGCGTCACTTTCGAATTTGAAAACGTACCTGCAGATGCCCTGCAATCACTGGCAAACCAAGTTCCCGTATATCCGCCTCCACGTGCGCTTCTGGTGTCGCAAGACAGGCTCACGGAGAAGTCATTATTTCAATCGTTGGGAATAGGGACCGCGCCTTTTGTAGAGATCAATTCTGTTGAAGATTTACGCGAAGGCGTAAAACAACTCGGGCTGCCATGTATATTGAAGACTCGCAGACTGGGCTATGATGGCAAGGGCCAGGCAGTGATACGAGACATCTCGAAACTGGATTCCGCATGGGAACAGGTTGGTCGAGTACCGTGCACCTTAGAAGGTTTTGTCACTTTTAGTCGCGAAGTATCGATTATTTCCGTGCGCAGCCGCAGTGGCGAGATACGCTTTTATCCTTTGGTAGAGAACGTACATCACAATGGCATACTTTACCTGTCCACTGTGTTGATTTCTGATCCCATACAGGCTCAAGCTGAGGGTATGGTACGTAAGCTACTTAATGAATTAGATTATGTAGGTGTGCTGGTGTTGGAATTATTCCAGGTCGGTGATGAGCTGCTGGCAAATGAGTTTGCGCCGAGAGTGCATAATTCGGGTCATTGGACTATTGAAGGTGCGCAAACCTCGCAGTTCGAAAACCACATCCGTGCTGTCTGTGGTCTGCCATTGGGCAGCACGGAATCGCGTTGTTCCGCCGCCATGGTCAATATAGTGGGTGCATTACCAGACACCGAAGCGATTCTGGAAGTTTCAGGGGCAAGCCTCCACTTGTACGATAAACAACCGAGAAGCGGCCGAAAAATCGGGCATATTACCATCTGTGCGTCTGGCCCAGATCTGCTCGCAGAACGGATCAAGAGTATTACCTCTCTCGTTCCGAAGAATTAGAAAAACAGGTGTCTCGCCCACACGACGCCGAACAGTAACCAAACCTTAAAAGAACAGCTGTATACTGCGTAACTACTTGAAAATAATATTATTAGCAAGAAGGGCCTCAGGTTTGCAAATAGGCCTGGGCAATAATGAGGGGAGATTAAAATGAAATCCGGAATAGAGAAACTCGATTCAGTAACAACGAATGAAGGAACATTAAGTAGCTCAAGGCGTGCGCAGCTAGAAAATTACATGTACGGGCTCTATTTGACCGACGATTTTCCAAAGCATGCGGGTAACGACGTCGAGCAATCGAAAAATGGTTTGGCCCTGCCAGAAACCTGCTCGCCAACTTTGCTAGCAGCCATCAGTTTATTCTTGGTCGTCGACGCCATACTAAGTGTTGTCTTGCTAAACATGGGAAACACCCAACACCTGTCCTTACTACAGATACTTGCCAAGGCCGATTTCGCATTTTTCTTTATGATAAAGAGTGTAGTTACTGCCGGTTTTATCGGTGTAGTGGCGATCTACAGACACTATACCTCGCTTGCGAAGATTACCGGGAGACGTCTGCTTTCTCTTGCCTTTCTCGCTTATTCGCTTTTACTAATCTATGAACTTAGACTGGTCTGGTAACCAGGCTATGGTTTCAGCGAATTCGCGTTTTTCTCCGACGAAGGCCTGAAAGTAATCTCGATATCGCTGAAGTTTTGAGTGTACAAGGGCTCATCTGCTGGAATAGGAAATGGCTGAGCACGATAGATTGAGTGATTGATGCTCATATTGTATGCGTGACTTGGGCTAGATTCTAAAAATTCACTTTTTAGTACATTCCCCTTTTGATCGAGATATATCTTAACGCGCGCAAATGCCATATCTGGCGGCGTGTCTCTCGGATAAAACCAGTAGCGCTCAATGTGCTGGCGAATTTCACGTTCAAAACATTGTATCCTTGCCTGACTGGTCGACATTGCGTTACATAATTCGCGTATTTGTGCGTTGTACTTATCTACTGAATCAACACCAGGCATCTCATCCATATCACCTTCACAAGTCAACGCCAGTATCGCGAACCAAGTAAATATTGCCAACCTGAGCATAATCGAAATGATGTTATTAAACATTGACCTTGAAAAGTGGAATACCATTTTAGGTGCCTGAAAAAAGTCTTATGGGTAAAAATGATTTTTAAAATGTAATATTTTGTAAGATGTTTTTACCACATTAACAACAATTTCAAGAAAATAGAAATGTCGCGCTCAAACAACGGCTTAACAATACCATATCATTCAAGAAGTCTTTGCCAAGCATTTAATTAAAAACAGCTTTCTGCCGAACTTTACTGAACATCAAAAAACAAGCTTCTATGGAGCGCTGTATGAAGATCAGCAAGAAACTAGGCATATCAAATTCAATACTTATTGTCATGCTGTTTATCAGCAGCGCTAACGGTTATATAGCAACATCATCCTTGTCTCACAAACTTGATTTCCTAATTGAAAATGCCTGGTCAGCTGCAGACGGAGCCATGGAAGGCGTAATCTCCATACAGGAGGAAATTATCGTACTTCGCGACTTGTTATCGCGTGGTGGCAACATTAATAAACTGGAGGCAATCACCTCAAATGCAAAGGATGCTTTTGCAAGAATGATTTCATCCGGACTTTTTAATAAGACTCAGATTGATGGACTAAACGAACAACTTGCAATATATACAAAACATAGAGATAAGATCGTCAATGACTTTCGTCGTGATGCGTTGACAGACGAAAATTATCAACGTTACTTAAAAACAGCTGACTCACTCTTAGCTTTCTTGAGCGAATTGGAGGAAATCGGCGATTCCAAGGTAGAAGGTCAAGTCGATGAAATCAACTCTATTGAAACCCGCTCTTCCTATTCAATTACCGTTGTTATACTTCTCGGTATAGCAACGGCGGTATTGAGTTGGTGGTTTTCAGTAAAGACTATTGCACAACCGATTCAAAACCTATCACTTAAACTCCAGGATATCTCTGAAGGAAGCGGAGACCTCACTACGCGACTAAAAGTCAGTGGTAAAGATGAGGTCGCAATTGCTTCTTCAGCGTTCAACAAGTTCGTTGAGAAACTTCAGGCAATGGTCACACAACTACGTGATAGCGTTGAACAGATCGATGAACGATCTCATTCCTTTCGCGGAATCACTAATGACTTACGTGGAAATGTTGTACAACAGACAAGCGAAACACATCAAGTTGCTACAGCAATAAATGAAATGGCGGCCAGCGTTCAGGAGGTTGCTCAAAACGCGGCCGGCGCCTCTCGCGCGGCAGACGAAGCCGATAAAATGATAGAGCAGGGCAACAGTGTCGTGAAAGCCGCAGCAAGCGCTGTGAAATCGCTGGCACAGGAGGTGGAACGATCTGCTAATGTATTAGGGCACCTGGATGAACAAAGCCAAGCCATAGAATCCGTGCTCGACGTCATAAAGGCCATCGCAGAACAAACGAATCTACTTGCATTAAATGCCGCTATTGAAGCCGCTCGTGCCGGTGAACAGGGAAGAGGATTCGCGGTGGTTGCCGATGAAGTCCGCACTCTGGCCAGTCGCACACAAGAGTCAACAAATGAAATACAGACAATGATAGGCGCCCTGCAAGAGGCTTCTAAACAAGCGGTGCACGCTATGGAAGGAGGACGCTCCCAGGCAGAACAAGCGGTTGATGAAACCGACAGAGCGGCATCTTCACTTTCTGCGATTAGACAAGGGATTACGCGTATCGTAGACAGAAATGCTCAAATTGCCAGCGCAGCAGAACAACAAAGCTCTGTGGCAGAGGAAGTCAACAGAAATATCGACAGCATCAACAACCTCGCATCAGAGTCAAACTCTTACGCAGACAAGACTTCAAATGCAAGCCAGGAATTGAGCCAACTGGCTAGCGAGATGCGCGACGTAGTCAGTCAGTTTAAGATTTAGAGGTCACACTAAAACGTAGTACCCTTGTCGATTCTTCTTCGTTGAGACTTGAGTTGACTTCTCTTACCCTTTTCATCCAGCCGGCGCTGCTTAGTTGCTTTGCCAACTTTCGTTGGGATACGTTTCTTCTGTGTTCTTAGCGCTTTCGAAATGATATCGCGTAAACGCATTAGCGCATCTTCTTTGTTCTTTTCCTGACTTCTGTAGTTTTGTGCTTTGAGAATAATAATGCCTTCTTGTGAGATACGACTGTCGTTCATGCAGAGCAGCCGTTTCTTCACCAGATCGGGCAATGTTGATTGACGAATGTCAAAGAATAAATGAATCGCAGAGGAGACTTTATTGACATTTTGCCCACCTGAACCTTGTGCACGTACGGCACTAAGCCGTATCTCACTTTCCGGCACAAAAATATTGGCAGATACATATATACCTGCGCTCATCAAACTCCGGCCGTACGCAACAATAATTTCAAAAACGCCTTGCAGGAGTCGAGTGAAGCTGACTCCTCCATGGTATGGTATCCTGTGGTGGGAATCTGTAAGGTCGTACCGTGAACGAACTCTTTAGAAGCAGCAGTGATACGTCCCATTTCTGTGCTACCGAGTGAACGTGGACTTTGCCCCTGAGCAATCAGCTGTTTATTTATCTCATCCAAATATTTGTCTTTATAGGCATAACTTATATTTTCTTCTTCGCAAAGACGCTGTAACTTTAAAGTGGTTTCTTGATTAAATACAGCGTTCGCATCCCGGGTACGCAACACCACCTGTTGTTTATCCGCTGCCTCAACGTCGTTATAAGGACTGGTGTCGACGACAATGAGTTGATTTGTAGAGCTGCCAAAACGCCGAAACCATTCAAGCAAATAACGCCAGCTTTTACCCGCCTCCTCTTGCGCGGTAAAAAATGCCGTTCCTTGGTAACCAAGATCAAACAAATGAACCAGCATTGCGGTCGTTAAAACGTTATCCAACTGCCCATAAAAACGACCATCTCGCATACTAAGCCTGTCAGAAAATGCGACTGGTGTGCCTGCAACCAGATGCTCCAAACCCTTTACTTCGAATATCAAGTTATTTCGAAAATTACAGACATATGACCGTACGATACTGCCTGCGCCGCGATATGCTCCCGACCAAGGTTCATAAGCCATTACCGGAACTGCAGGAAATCGATCAGCCACTTTGGCCATTAGTTCTTCAGATACCGAATTTCCGAGCAAGTCAGAGCGACTACCGGCAACAAATGCGGCATATTGAAATTCGTTCGGTCCGGTACAAATCAACCCATGTCGATCAATATGTGCCGAAAACATTGACGAATCAGGCGCGTTGCCTTGTGCCACCAACAGGCCTTCGTACCAGGTAACTTTGGCATTTCGTTCTTCGAGCATGCGCTGTAGCACACGAAAGAAAGAGTGTTCCGCACCCACTACGCATGGATGGCGAATCAATTCTTTAAGGATGTCTACAAACATGTCCAATTTTAATTCTGACATACAATACCTTATCAATTAGCGGCGGCGACCACCCAATAGCGAACCAAGTAGACCACGAGCCAATTGCCTACCCAGTTGAGACCCAATCGAACGCATGGCGCTTCGGGCCATAGTCCCCAATAATTCTTCGGCCTGTGAAGTTTCACCTTTTACCGGTTTCTTTTGCTTATACGGCTCAGAGTTTTCTAGTGCAAATTGTTTTTTGCCACGCTCTGCCAATATTTCGTGAGCGGATATCCGGTCAATCTGTGTGTCGTATTTGCCACGTAGCGGCGAACGCGTCAGATGCTCTGTTCTTTCCGCCCCGCTCAAGGGACCAATACGTGATTTGGGAGGATGTATAAGCAAACGTTCGACAGGCGTCGGCTGGCCCAAATCATCCAATACAGACACCAACGCTTCCCCAACTCCCAAAGTGGTTATCACCGCTTCGGTATTCATGGAAGAATTAGGCCGTAAGGTTTGGGCGGCGGCTCTTACGGCTTGTTGGTCACGTGGCGTAAAAGCACGTAATGCATGCTGAATACGGTTTCCTAGTTGACCCGCGATATTAGCCGGAATATCCGCTGGAGACTGGGTAATAAAATATATACCCACGCCTTTAGAACGTATTAGGCGAACAACCTGCTCCACTTGTTCAAGCAAGACCTGCGGGGCATTCTTAAATAGAAGGTGCGCCTCATCAAAAAATATCGCCAGGCAAGGTTTGTCCTGGTCACCACGTTCAGGTAGCTGTTCAAACAACTCCGCCAGTAACCACAATAGAAAACTCGCGTATAACCGAGGTCTTGGTAGTAGCGGCGTAGCGTCCAGCATACTGATTACGCCATTGCCAGAGAAATCGACCTGCATAAAATCTTTTAGCTGTAGTGCCGGTTCACCAAAAAACCTATCGGCACCCTGCTGCTCTAGTACCAGTAGGCCTCGTTGTATTGCTGCAATGCTGGCACTGGAAATATTTCCATAAAGACTCTTTAGATCACGCGCATTGTCACCCACCCACGATAACATGCTGCGGAGATCCTTCAGATCCAGTAACAGCAAACCCTCATCATCGGCTATTTTGAAACAGGCGTATAACACAGCTGTTTGAGTGTCATTCAGTTCCAAGAGGTTGGCTAGCAGCAAAGGACCCAGTTCCGAGATAGTCGTACGAACAGGATGTCCTGATTCTCCCATCAAGTCCCACAACACAACTGGCCAGGCCTGATTAGCGTACTCACTAAGCTTCAACTGTTCGAGCCGCTGTTTAATACGCTCGCTGACCGAACCTGGACGCGCCAAACCAGACAAATCACCTTTGATATCGGTAACAAATACCGGCACGCCGTTTGAGCTAAACCCCTCGACCAGGGTTTGTAAGGTAACCGTTTTACCCGTACCAGTTGCGCCCGTTATGAGTCCGTGACGATTGGCCATAGACAGACGCAGCCCTGATTCCGGATGTCTTTCCCCTGCAAAATAAAGCTTTTCACTCATTGTTGTATACACCCCAAATATGGCGAGAATCTATAGCCACAATGTCGCGGAATATAGTGCCTTCCCCCCCTCAATAACAAGTTTTTTCGATTTTGAAGAGGGTACGCCAGTAAAACAATAGGCAAGTTGTTTGCGGCTCCAATCACTCTAAGGACGCCTTCAATAACAATTACTAAGCATGTTGTTTTTACAGCACTTATTCAAGATTTCACCGGAAATTCCGACACATATATACCTGGGTGACAATTCACTTTATACGCGCCAGTTATATAGATTCTGCACAATGTCTGAAAGCAACCTGCTAACTCAAAGTTACTATTACTTATTGGTATTTCTTTCGATAGTTATTGCCTTTGTCACTGCATTCACCTGTTTTTTGATGGTGCACAACTTTAACCCCCGGAATAAAATCTGGCATATCATTGGTGGCACTGTGCTGGCTCTTGGCATATGGGCAACACACTATCTTGTTGTTGCCGCGCTTATCCTGCCAAATCCCATAAATTTTGAGCTCAATACCGTCTACTCGTCAGTGGTAGCTGTCGTTTTTGGTAGCGTCGCCTCATTCCTATACGCATTGTCAACCGGTGCAGAGATTTCAAGAACAGGTTATGCAGGTATTTCTCTGGGTACAGGCGTAGCACTTTCTCACTATCTGTTACTCGAAGCCATGACCATCGAAGTACCCGTTGAATACGACCCGATTTGGCTGGCGATATCATTTTTCACCTCGGCATTCGCTGCGACATTTATTCTTAGCAAAAGTCGATCTGTTGTATTCGACCAATTTTCGCTGTCTGGGGACCAACTTCTTAAAGCATCTCTCGCCGTAACAGCCGGTATTGTCATCGTTCATTTTAGCGGTATGGGGGCGGTGGAAATCGCCGCACCGATCAAAAGCGGTACAAGCGAAAATTTGGCACACACTGCCACAACCGAGATGGATGATGCATCAAATACCATCTTTGGTGTTGTGGTTATGGTTCTGATGATTGTAATTGCGCTGCTATTACTGTACGCACTCAAAGCCAAAAACATAGCCACGAACGAACAAGAAGAAGAACAAGAAGCGCTCGAAAACATAGCTGCAAGCGTACCTACAGACAACGATTCCGACACAGAGGACAGTGACAACACAGAAACCCCTCAGTTAACGCAACTCAACAAGATGTCATCGAATCTAAAAAGGGCTCAGGAAGGTTTTTTTGAAAATGGTGAAACAGACAAATTTTACGAATCTGTAGTGGATAATGTTATCAAGGCGACCGACGCAGAATTTGGAACCATGGTATTTGTCGATAAAAATGGAAAGATAAAACGAATGGTTAGCCAGGGAAGCAACCAGAAATCAGCTGATTTAACCGGCCAAATCCTGGCCAACAATAAAATTCTTGATTTGGACAATGAATTCGCATCCAGGCACACTGACATCATAGACGACCCAGCCTTCTCTAAACTGAGAAAGATGTTTCCTGAAATGCACGATGTGATGATACAGGCGGTAAAGAATGAAAACGGTTTGCGCAGCTTTATCATCTTGGGAAAAGGAAAAAAGAAGACAGGAGAATTTTCACAAAGTGATGCCGCGCTAACAACACATTACGCAAATGATGTTCTGCAATCGCTATACAATATGCACCTCATGAGTAAGCTCAAGGAAAACACTAAAGAATTGCAGAAAGAGAAGCAGACCAGAAAGAAACTGGACAATGATTTGGTAAAAGCCAAACAGAAAATATCTAGAATCGAAAGAGAAAACCTCGCCAGCCAACTTGCGACAGGCGTTGCAAACAACATATCAACGCCAGCGAAAATTCTAGACAAAAACATGAAGAACCTGCACGCCAAATTCAACAGTCTACTCAACACGCTAGAGACAGAGCAGGATGGAGCCAATGCGGTTGATGGAAAAAAGGTCAGAGAGATGGGGGCAGATATTCTTAAACTTGTACAAGAATCCAATACCAAGTCCTCTGCCATCAGTAGCTCTCTTGAGACTCTCAAAAACTATACACAAAACGTTGAGGCCCCATGGGAACAGGCTGATATTAACCTCATATTTGATGAGTCTCTTGAGGAATGCTCAGATGAAATTTCGAGCAAAATAAAAATTCGTAAGAAATACGGAAAACTATCACCAATTGAATGCCTACCAACCGACATGCGACAACTCGTCAACAATTTACTACTCAACGCCGCCCAATCCATTGAAAGAAACGGCATGATAGAGATCAGCAGTGGCGAAGAACAAAAGCAGATTTGGATAAAGATTATGGATACCGGCAAAGGAATACGAAAAGAAGATATCGATAAGATTTTCGATCCATTCTATTCTACGAAATTGGACAGCAAAGGTACCGGATTGGGGCTGTCACAAGCGTACGACATAGTACAAAGACATCGCGGCACTATGGACATAGAGAGCCAGGTTGGAATTGGCACCGCCGTTGTCATTAAACTACCCATACTACAACGAGAACAAGCGCTCGCCAGTTAATTAGAGTTGCGCGTCAGAATAACCTGTTTTTATTTTACGTCGGTATGTTTCAACAAGCTCGTCTGCCACTCCATGTGAGACCTCATAAATTTCGTTAAACTTGTCGATTTGTTTGAGAGCGACAGGGTCATTGCTTTTAGCTACATTGTCTAGAAACGCCTTGCCTAATTCCAGATCTTTTTCCACGCCTAGTCCAAACATATACATAATGCCAAGGTTTGCCTGTGCTGGCATTGAACCATTTTGAGCAGCCTGCTTGGACCAGTAATAGGCCAAGTCATAGTCAATATCTACGCCCGTTCCGTTAAGGTAGTAGGTGCCAATATCAGTTTGAAATTCCTGAATACCTAGAGATGCCAATTCCTCGCACCAATACGCGGTTTCCGTCGACTCACTTTTCGCCAGATATGCATTATGTAGCTCCCATTGTGCGCGAAATTCTCCCTCATACGCGGCATTTAACAACCAGGCTTCGCTCATTTTTTCATTTTTTTCCACTACCACACCATCACGATAGGAAAACCCTATTATCATGTAAGCGATAGCCATACCTTCCGACGCCGCACTTTGCGCCCAAAATAGTGCCGCATCTAAATCTTTTTCCACACCCAGTCCATCGTAGTACATACGCGCCAAATGCGCTTGTGCGATTGCGACATCTTGTTTTGCAGCTGATGTAAGTAGCTTAAGGGCACGCGCATAATCTTTTTCGACGCCAAGTCCCGTCAAGTACATAATACCCAGACCTGTTTTACCGGCGGAGTCGTCAGCAGAAGCGGCCTTTTCATACCAGTAGGCTGCTTTTAAAAAATCCTGTTTTACACCAAGACCTTCACGATAAAGCATAGCGAGAGAGGTTTGTGCTTCAATCTGCCCTTGCACAGCAGCCTTAGTGAACCAGTGAAAAGCCTGCTCAAGATTTTCCTCGGTGCCCAGACCGTGAAAATAGATATAAGCGAGATTTGTCTGCGCGACGCTATAACCCTGGTCGGCAGATTGGTTCAGCCAGTAATAGGCTTGCTTGTAACTTTGCTCAACACCGTCACCATTCATGTAGGCAGTACCTAATGCGCCTTGTGCCTGAGCACTACCTTCATCTGCTGCCCTACGCGTCCAATACAATCCTTTCGAAACATCGGCGAGTGGATTACTTTTTACAAGATACAGACCGCCAAGTTCACTTTGTGCGGTTACGTCGCCGTCAAGTGCCAAAGGCTCAAACCAATCAATAGCCCTACCATAGTCAATATCAACCTCCTCGCCCTTAAGAAAAATATAACCTAAGGTCAGTTTCGCCTCTGTATTTCCTTTCGCCGCCACTTGTTCAAACAGCGCTATCGCTTTTTGCGGGTCTTTTTCGACCCCTAAACCTTTTAGATAAAGACCGGCAAGACGCACCACACTATCAGTTAAGCCCTGACTCGCCGATTGTTCATACCAGTAGGCGGCTAGCGAATAATTCTGTTCGATCTCAATACCTCTTTCATAGTATAGGCCCAGATCGTACTGATACTCTTTGTCTCCCAGTTCAGCCAACGATTTAACAAAATCCACGGATCTTTTCGTCGATAGGTTTTTCTGAGTTATTGGCGGGTTAGAGATTTGTGCAGGAGGCAGAATGGTACATGCAACGAAGGAAAGCGGTATCAGCATTGTAGTTATCAATTTCATTTTTACATATACCTTGGTATGCCCTTGCCAAGCGGGCGGTTCAACGAATTTTAGATTATGTCTTCTCAGACAAATGTATGGGCGAGAAGCACGTTTGATAAATACAGGAATGAAGTGAACAAACTCTTAACACGCGGGATTTGGGGTGATTTCGGGCTGCATTGTAGACCTGATTACTCTCATCACGGTGATGAGGGGCTCTGTCAGGCCTCAATAAAAGCCTGACAAGGCAAAAATAATTAATCTACTCGCACTCTGGCCACACCTTGAGCGCTATCCCCACCAACTCCCTTAACTTCTACCACAAAGGCATCAAAAACCCCACCAGACAATCACGTATGGGGTGTATAGGAGACCAGATTACCACTCAGCAACAACTCACCAACGAGAGCTGACAGCCCAAATGGTAATAAAGATAGTCATTAGAAGTTAAAGGCGACGCCCCAGTAGACTTTGTTGTCCAGGACACTCCGTGAGGTCTTTCCATCCAGCAGCAAGCTGAATTGAAATTTGTCCAACTGTCCACGTATACCTATACCGTATTCTTTTCCGTCGGTATCCAGTTGCATAAGCAGATATTTCGAAAATTGAACATTAGCGCCAATGAACAACGGTTTTGGCGTTCCAGACAATTTTGATCCGACAGTTAATGAAATTGGGCGAATCTTATAAGAGGCAGCTAAATAAGAGTTACTGCGATAAATCCCAAGCGCTATAACTGGAAAACCTTTAAACAAACGGTCCTGTGTTTCACTATTAATTTTGAATAAAAAATTAAAATTGTTTTGCGCCGGCAGATCGGACATCACACCAATTTCCAACCAATTTCTCACGCCATATAGAAAATAGAAATTGTCCCATCGCAAATCACGAAAATCCTCCCAGATTCCGATAGCGCCTTGACCCTGTTTTAAACTGAACGCGGAAGGTGTTTTTACCTGGCCGACGGGCCCATACAGGGATGCACTATGTTGTGCGATATCTCCTGCATTCGCAAATGAAGTCTGGGCCAGGTAGAACAGCACCAGGCGTAACAATATTTTTTTAATTTGCGAATGCGTCATGATATCCGGCATATGTTGAGTCCACAGCGGCACAGCATAATAGACTTTTTAGAACTTTCAAACATAGAATTTTCTGTATCAATATTCGTATTCACGTGTCCGGAATTGGCGACAATTTGTGTCGCAAATTTGAAATTTTAAAATGCACATTTTCGAAATGCAGTAACAGACGGCAAGCCTGTTCGCTGTCTTTTGAAGTCATTTTGGAAGAATCGAAAGTCCAGTGCCTGACTACTTGTCAAAGATCGTTTTACGACTGCCGGGCGAAATCACGTGGTCGCAAGAATCTCGTTGCCTAAGATACAGTACTCAACACTTTCATGGTTCATAGATCAAAACTGGTGATTCAAGCCGACACTAAACGATATATTCCCTCTTTGGTCATAAATCGAAAACAGCCGCGCAAGCGAATCTCGGTTGAGATAGCTTAATTCTGGCGTGACATGGACAGTTGGATTAATTTTTAGGCGTGTATTAATGAAAGCACCGAAAAAATACTGATTTTCGCCGCCTAGCAGACTGCGCATAATAATTTTCGGCCCCACCGTTACGGTATGCACCAGTCGGAAACGTGAACTGAAAAGCAATGTGCCGTATAGGTCTACGATGTTGGGTCTGTCGGTAATTCCATTTAATCCGATTATCCCAATCGATGTTTCTGCCGCAGCCGAATATTTCGTATCCTGGAAGGTGGTATATTTTGCGCCCAACATCGGCCCCCAATGATAGCGGGCTTCAACATCTAGCTTATCGGATACGCCATAGATTACGTATGGCTCAAGCATGCTGAGCACCGGATAAACGCCTTTCTTGAGATACTGCTTGGTCGAAAAATTTATCCCTACGTTAATCTCGTCCTTCTTGCTGGACTCAGCCGACTTGGTCGTCGCCACACTGACGCAAGCTGTGCTCAAAATCAGACAGCACGACACCAGCGCAAGGAAAACGCTAAATCGAAGCAATACTTTATCCTTTCTATTTGTGTAATTCGTTTAAGCAGCCTAAGGCAAATCACAATCAAAGGGGTACCATACACTCTGAAATTGCGAAGGCCTTAAGCTGATATACACACAACGTGCCGGGAGATGGGCACCAAAAAGGCGTACTAGGAAAATCATAAGCCATAGAGTCACGCAGTCGAATTAAATTTGACCTACCAGGCCTATACCTGTGACAGACTCAACACCAATAACTATTTTCAAACCCATCGACGACTGTCATTATTTCACGACACAATAGCGAATATATTCCCATGAAGACCTACGTATAGCGTTGGCCCTATTTGTGCTAGACTGGCCTACAAAATACATATGCCTAGACTACTCATCTACAAATATATAAAGGGCCGCACAACATGACTGAGTCTGAAAGCTTGCAAGTTTTTCTCAGATTTCTCGATCAACGATATTCGGAGTTCAAACTTCAACTTGAGATTGTGCTGGAAACCATGACCTCAAATGATCAGGAGTCCAAACTGTCCAACGCCAGACAACTATTAAGTTCTGGTTCTGCACTCGCCCTAACCCTTGCAGCTTCCGATAGGCCATCTTGGCTAAGAGAAATTATTGATAATACCGAATGGTATGTGGGCAATTATGGTAACAATAGTGCAAACCATGCGTATCTGATGAAGATACTTGGCAACTTTGACACTGCACTGAATCATGAGTGGCTGTTCACTCAAACTGAGACTGCTCAGAGTTACAACCATGATAACCTGTATCAAAACCTTAATGGTGAAAGCAGAATCGTGGAGTTATTTGATCAAATGGCGGAAACGCTTAATCAAATGATAGATAGCTGTGAGATTGATAGCGTGTCTGCAATTAACAGCCTGGATCAACTTATATTGCTCATTAAACAAAATAGACAAAGTTCTTTTTTTTCCGTCACGGCAACACAGGATTTCATTACACGTTTTATAAAGAACGCAACCTGGATGCATATTCGCAAGATCCCTGGCGTCAAGACTCTAAAAGATAACTTTGAGAAAACAATAAAGGATATGGATACAGAGATAGACAGGGTTCAAAAGGAAATTTCAAATGCTATTCAACAGCGTTATGACAATTCTGTAAAGCCCATCATGAATCGCAACCCGGTAAAAAAAGTTCAGGCGGAACCTGAGACAATAGAACAATAGAACAATAGAACAATAGAACAATAGAACAATAGAACAATAGAACAATAGAACAATAGAACAATAGAACAATGGAACAATGGAACAATGGAACAATAGAACAATAGACTGAGACCGGGATTTCTCCAGGTTTCAACGCCTAAATCCGAAGCAGTATTTCATTCATCGCCAGTCTGGACTTAGGCAGTTTATAATTAAAGTCCTCTTCAGGATGATGATAGCCAATAGCAAGCGCAACTTCGCAACGATACCCGGCAAGTTCTTTTTCGAATTCCAAATTGACTTTAACCGTATCGATTCCTTCCAAAGAAGTTGAATCAATCTTCAGACGAGCCAGTGTATGCAAGGTATTTCCCAGCGCAATATAGGTCTGCGCCTTTGTCCAGGCGCCGTTAAACCCGGTAGCATCGGTATTCCAGTCGGCAAATCGATATGAATTAAATGCCGACTCACGCGCCTCGGGCTTTATTCGGCCGTCTTCAATATATTTGTCTACAACTTTGGAAAAGTTTTCGCGCGTATAGTACGGATTGTGCGCGAAGAGAATAATCTGCGAACTATCGAAAACATGAGCCCGATTATATTGATGTTTTTCGGAAAAGGTTTCATACATACGCTTTTTGGCATCATCACTCTCGATAACGATAAATTTCCATGGTTGAGAATTTATCGAAGATGCAGAGAGACGCATCGCCTCGAATAGGATATTGAGGTTTTCTTCAGATACCTTGCGCGCAGGATCATATTTTTTGCTTGTATAGCGCCACATTAAATCATCGATTACTGAATGTTTCATACTCACCCCATTCTGTCGCAAGAAAAAGACGTATTCATATAATAATGTAAGACGTCATTCAATCGAACTTTTTATCGACAAGAATTCTCAAAACAAAAAGCCCCGAAGCAATTCGGGGCTTTTCTGTCAAGTTAAAACCAGACTATGCGGCTTTAGGAACACCGTGGCCATTGCTTCGTGTGGGTGAATTCATATAGAAATCCACCACTTTCTTACCCTGAACCTGGTTCTGCTGTCTCAGCAGAACGTCATATCCCAGGATTGCCTGAATCACCAGCACAATTGCGACGGTATGTGCATAGAATGCCCAAATTGTAGCTGCAGGAGGATGCGCAATCGCAAAAATTGACAATCCAAGTCCTAAAAGTAAACCCAGTGTGTTCGTTACCAGGCTTGGTTCGGGCAAATACCGAGACCCAACAGCTTTAGGCGTTAGCCTTTTTCCCAGTATCGCTAGTGATACTAGTAAGATCCCAAAAATATTGGCCGCGGCCATCCATTTCATCAAAATCGGTGGATCTACCATAGCGGTCATGATGACACCAAAGCCCAGTGCTAAGTAGACACCGCGCTGTATCAGCGTAGTATCCACCTGCAAACTGGTATTCGGTTGTAAGGTAATGATTTTTTCCATCGTAATTCTCCAAACTCTAGGATTAAGGGGGCTAGCAAAATGCTTCGCCATGCGCTCACTATCTTCTAATCCGGAAAATTTCGACAACGAGAATTCTGTAGTTGCTTGATTGAAGAAAATCAATACTACGCGACTGCTGTCTGTTCGCGGTTTTCAAACGGCAAGCTTGGTGAAAGACAACTATAAGCGATTCTTCTGCCATCACTCTTGGCAAAGTCAACGAAGGCACGCGCAGCGGGAGACAGTCTTTTACCTGCCGCATAGGCCAGATACCACTCTTTCATTATCGGAAAGCCTTCAACATCCAATTCAGTCAGCAGTCCAAGCTTTAACTCCAAGGGCACCGCAAAACGAGACAACACACTCAGGCCCAGCCCACCAATTACCGCTTGCTTAATTGCTTCATTGCCACCGAGCGTCATACGCGTGTTTAGACGGATATTTTTTTCTTCACAGAAACGTTGTATCTCTTTCAGTGTCGTGGAACCTGGCTCACGGACAATAAATGGCTCTTTCATCAGTCTTGCCAAAGAAATATTTTTTTCTTTTGCTAGCGGATGATCGCGCGGTGCGATTACTACCAATGGATTTTCGACAAGAGAGATTACCTTAACGTCTAAATCTGTAGGTATGCGCCCAAACACATAGAGATCATCGGCGTTGTTTTCCAGTCGCTCTGTAACAATCGGACGTCTTGCAACGGTTAAATTAATGTCGATATTCGGGTAGGCTTTGTAGAATTCTCCAAAAATTCGCGGCAGAAAATATTGCGAGGTGATATTTCCGGCAATACATAACATACCTTGCGGCTCATTCTTGTACTCGGCAACTTCCCGTTCAATTTCACCGAGATCTGTCAGCAGTTTGCGACAATGCTCGTAAAAGAGTTTACCCGGCGCCGTGAGATACAATTTTTTGCCTACTTGCTCAAAAAGAGGAATACCGAGACTTTCGGAAAGATGTTTTATCTGTAGCGAGATCGTAGATTGAGTAACAAATAATTCCTCTGCCGCACGTGTAAAACTCAAATGCCGCGCGACAGAATCAAATGCCTGTAATTGGCGAACACTAACTCTCAACATTCCATTAACCTCCAATGCCAAGTTTCCTTAGATGGAGGGCAAGGCGTAATAATTTCAAGTATTAAAAGAAATATTTTTTGCCGGACGACCTTTATTTAACAGTACGATCTCGGAAACAGAATTGTTGTCACCTGGAACACGTTCTACAAAACAGCTGGCTTTACGGCGGATCACCAATACATTGTCTGGCGGTAGCGTTGCATTGTAAGCATCTTGGAATTTCTTAACGGCTTGGCAGTAGAACGCGTTACAGGTGGCAGATCTGAGCTCGAAAGGGAGCACACAACCCATTTCTCCCTGGTTGATACAGGCGTTAGAAATAGACTCGCCTGGCAGAAAGGACAGGTAGAGGTTACAGACATCATTTACATCAAATTCTGGATTTTTATCAATCAGCGTTTTTATACTATTTGCCGATAAGAAGGCATGTTCCGCACCATGCGTGCAGCAACCACCCTTGCAAATCGAGCAACATTGGTCACACCACTTTTTCAAACCAGCTTTTTTTGCAAACAGGTCGTAAACAGCTGATTGTCTTTGGATGGCATCTTGATATTGTCCATTCGGGACTTCAACGGCGCCCGTCAACGCAAATGCCTCATTGGTAATTTTTAGCAAGTGCTCGACATATTTTTCACGTCGATTTTCCGCAAGTTTCTCTCGCCCTGTGTTTCCAGAAGGCAAGGACACTACCGTTAAATTTTCGTTCTTCAACAGATAATTACCGGACAGCACATGATCGCGAATCTGCGTATTTTCTCGTTTCTCTCTTTTTTTACACTTCGCCCGGTAAGTTTTTAGCTCCGCTTCCTTTATACGCCTATCCAGAATGAGTTTTCGTTTGAACGCTAGATGAGCGTCAAACAAGTGTGGCTCCATGAGCGACTTCTGATCAAATACTTGTTTGCATTCAAAAGCGGAACAAAGTACCGGTTGCTTATCATCTACAAACAAGGATTCGGTGGGGCTTAGCTGAGTGTCGCATACTGCGCATCGATAGGGCTGACCGATGCGCAACATTGTCTCCATGATTGTCATTTCAACATCCGTATCCGCTTGGTATGTGCGTTAAACTAAATAATTGCCTAATGTAATGAAATTCACATACGGCACTGACTTCAATAGGTCAATCGGCTGGTCTATTTCTGAGATGTTCAAAATAACAGTAAAGCGCACTTGGAACTATGCGCTGGTTAACAGTTTATCCTCATCATGTATATTCGAGACACAAAAAGGTGCTAGTCAAGACAGCGACGACGTTCGACAAAGCGGAACGAAGTCTGGTGCCGAGGAAAACGTTTGTTGCTTAGTGAAGATACTTCGTCACCAAGAAAATAATTGCTGTTGTAAACAAGGCGATAGCCAAGGTTCTCACGCCCGACCACAACCAGAATGTGTTGCTTAATCTTCCGACAAATATTCCGAGAAAAAACAGTGAGATAAAACCTACCAACATAGATGCTAACAGGGCGTTTTGAACTGATAGTGTAGCTCCCTCCAAAAAGAGCGGCGAAAGTATCAGCATCGAAAGCAGAAAGGGGGAAGCTCCATTGACCAAGGCCACAAATAGCGGTACCCGACGCATTTGTTGCTCATGCTGTGATTCCCCCATGTCACGAATCATGGCATGTTCGAGGTCGGCTAATTCCTTTTTCCGCTCGGCGGTTTCGCTAATATATGCACTGGAAAATCCGCTTATACCCAACGCGACCGCCGCACCCAGACAGGCACTAATGACTGGTGCAACGGTGTCGGTTCCCCCGAAGTAAAACCCGACCATTATACCTAGCATGGTCAGTCCGCCATCGAAACCATTCACTACCATGTAACGCCGTGCAATCGCGAGTCCCGGCGTAAAAATTCGGCGTATACTTGTAATCACAAGCTATTATGAATCTCTATTTCATCAACGCTATGGAGTGAACCGCCCATGGCGTGTATTGCGTCTTTAATCGGGTCCAGATCGATATTGTCGCCTTTGATCTCAATAATCACAGACTCTGTCTTTTCATCTACCTCGTCGACTGCATAAATTACCTGATAACCGACGGACAACTCTGCAAGAGTTTTCGCAAAATCAATACCTTGCGGCTGATGCGGTTTGAGTACGTCCAGCACGATGCGTTTAATCGAAGACACGCAGAAACCTCCACACTAATTCAGCCTTTTCTTATACACGCACACCTGCGCAATGACAACAATCGCCTTTTTAAGTAGCATGCATATTTAGTTTCAGAGGGAATATCTCCTATCTATTATTGGTGCTATATTTTGACAAGTAGTTGTTGCTGACAAGCAAGTTCAAGACATCCGCGCACGCATTTTCTAACATACGACTCAATTGTTTTTTTCGGAGACTTCATTAATAGATGGCCATCACCCTAATAGAGGACAAACCCAAACAGCAACTATTCGAGGAGGCAGCCACAGATCCCTTATTGTCGGCGGTCAGCCAATATGACGAAGTAGAGGCATTTCTTTCTCGACTGCAACACTCAACCATTGAACTCTCCGACTTAATTCACAAGGAATTCGAAACACGTCGGGTACGCTCGCTTTCACGCCTATCCGCCCTAAAGCAAGCCATCCAGGAGACACATGACACCTTGGCAGGGCAGTTTGGAAAGCTTCTGGAAATGTCCACTGTGGATAAATATGTTTTACGCTCAACCTTTGCGCGCATGGAAAAAACGCTCATCCGACTATCGCGTGAAGTACATCCATACCTCACCAGCGTGTTGGAGCCTCTGGCACCTAATCACGGCGTTATCAATACGCTTATGTCCCAGGTTCTCGCAGCATATTATCGTGCAGTCTCGGATGCACCCGAAAACCTGGTATCCGTTGTCGATTATTATACTTTGGCTATTATTCGAGAGGGTAAATCCGTTGTAGAGGCCTTCATCGAGGAATTCGAATCAACGACGATAGATAGAACACACAGTCGATTTAATCTTTCAAGTTATCGCAGGCTACGCAAACATTTTTATCACCGACTTCGAATCTTGGAACTTCCTCTTGCCCAAATGACCAAAAAGCAGTTTTTGGATCATCGCAACGATTTAACAGAGCAATTAACGCTGCAACATGAACAAATACACCATCAGCTTAGTGGCAACCTTGATGTAACCTGGCGGACTATACGCTTCAGTCTGGAAGAGGTATTGGCCGAGCTCGATGATATTTTGGACGATACCATCGATATGACGACAACATCACTAAATTCCCGACTAAGTGAACCTCAACAGATTTTATTAGATGGCCTTCAAAAGGCTTACGACTCTTTCGAAGAAATTGGTGAACAGTATTTTAATTTTTTCAATCATGTAGAGGCCTTGCTGGAAGATGATAGCAACAGCTGCCTTCAGGCATTACGTGCGCAGGTACAAAGAATACTAACGTTCAGGGAATCTCCACCTAGCAGAAGCAACCCGCTTAGATTCAAGTCCGCGATATTGTGGGCCAAGATCAATCGCATTTTTGATCTAAACATTGATGACATTAATCGTGGAAATCGACATATATTTAGCGTTGCTCGTGGCGGTGTAAAACAAGCGTTAAGGCATTTGCAAAGAGAGTCATATGATCAAAACACTTTGCTGCGCATGTCCGAGTTGCCTCCCATTAGCGAAATATTTGGTGCTGAGCGAAACCTTCCGCCAATATACAGAAGACTATTTAGTTCAAAACCACTTGTTACTCTCGACATGGTAGTTTGGAGAGAGGAGCCTATCAGTCAGTTCATGGAGATATTTTATCGCTGGGAGAGTGGTCATGAGTGCTCGATCAGTATATGTGGCCAGGAAGGTAGCGGGAGAAACACGTTACTCAACGTTCTAGAAGGTGAACTCGAGTCTCTGATTGTCCGCCAAAGGGTAGAGATTACTGAAAGATTGCGCTCGCAGGCCGATATCATCAGGATGTTTCAGAATTGGTTCAAGATTGAGGAAGATGTCGAGTCCTTGGATGAACTCATTAGCTTGTTACACCAACAGCCCAAGCAAGTCGTATTTGTGGAAGGATCACACAATTTACTGTTACGTACTATTGGCCTGAGAAACGCACCTCATGCCATGATGTATGTTATTTTGGCGACCAGATCCCAATTTCTTTGGGTTATGAGCTTCAAGCAATATCCTTGGCAAAGATTATCCTATCTATTCGATATACAACGCTACTTTACGCACCGAATTTCTATTGATTTTGGTAGCGATGTAGAAATAAGAGACGCCATTTTACTTCGACAACGCTGTTCACAATATCCGGTAGTTTTTACTGCCGGCTCGGTTCGTAGAACAGTTATCAAAAGAACGGTTAGCAGGCTTGGTGAAGAGTCCGCTCGAGCACAGAAAATATTGACAGATCTGTATTTTGAAGAGCTCTTTCAGATCAGCGGAAAAAACATGAAGGCGGCCATGTATTTTTGGCTCTACTCTATAAAATATGATGCCACCAACAAACGCATTCTTGTCATACGAAGTCCTAGAGTGGAATTTGGATTTATTCAGGATTTGGATCGCTTATACCTATTTACACTGGGCGAAATAATTTACCACGGCGAGTTGTCGGTAACTGAACACGCGGAAATATTTAATTTGAACACTTTTGTCAGCCGAAGCCGACTGGAATATCTACGCCACATTCGTCTGCTTGAAGCACTTCGCTACGGAAGAAACAAACTGCCTTCCTCATATGGCATAAATCCAGTTTTTTACCAGCCCTTAGTATCGATACTAAGCGCGCAGCACATTTTGTACTAGGAGTAAATGAGAGAGACAATGGATCAAAATGCGATAAAAACATTAACCGATCTGCTTTCGTTCAATGTGATCGTCGTTGGCGTTTTACTGATCACTATGGCATGGCTGGTTGTACATGCGCTTGATTACGCCTCTCTACGGCTTAGTACACGCTTTCCAAAATATCGCCTGCAAATCTCCCGAGTATTTCCTATCGCGCGTCTACTTACATGGGTAACAGCGTTTTATATTTTAGTAGTGGATATCATACATCCTCCTCAGAACACAGCACTGGCTATACTTGCATCGGCAGGTTTAGCCATTGGCTTGGCTGCGCAAGACCCAGTCAGAAATATATTGTCTGGCATATTGATACTTTTCGATCAACCGTTTCGCGTTGGGGATATGATTCGTGTGGGCGAATACTATGGTGAGGTCGTGCGTATCGACACCCGCACAACTCGCGTTAGAACATTTGATGATAATATTGTCAGTTTCCCAAATTCCTTGGTTTTGACGCAGGCTGTCGCTAATTCGAACAGTGGCAATCTCGACGAACTCGTAATGGTGACATTTCATCTACCAGCATATATTGACACCCAGTTGCTAAAAAATCTTTTTTGGGAAGCAGCCGCCGCTTCACCGTATGTCTATTTGCGCAAGGGCATTACCGTATTGGTTGAAGATCAGTTCAATCGATCCTTTTTGACACGCATAACAGTCAAATGCTACGTAATTGACGTACGCTACGAAAGACTCATGCATAGCGATATTACAGAGAATATTAAATCCGAGTTGATTAAGCTCGGACTGATCAATAAGGAAACCGTCATTTTTATGGCTGACCAGCCTGTTGAGTTTCATTCGAAAAACTACGAAGAAGAATCGACACCTAAAGACAATGGCATTGAGAAACAGAATTCAAGAATAATTAGCTAAACCGAGCGATCCAGGAATACATTCATTGAATTAAGATTCGTCCAGTGGCGCGACACGAAATTTTCCTGCATCAACTGAAACAACGGTTACACGTGTACCCGCACCTAGCTGTTTGTTCAAACTTCCTTCATCCAATTCTACTTTCCACTCAATACCAGAGTAACGTGTCTTCGATGTACTATTCGAACTTAAATCGGACTCAAGATTAAAAACCAAACCTACAAAGTCACTACTGGTATCGTGAACATCATTGTTTCGAGTCTTTTCCATACTTTTTAACGGTTTCCATAGTGCCGCTGATATCAAAGCTGAAGAGAGCGCGAAACTGCCGATACTCGCTAACCAAGTGTCTGAAAGTATGCCCGCCCATAGCAAGCCTCCTGTCAACAGGGCACCTAAACCGAGAAACAGTACAAATCCGGTAGAAAAGCCAAGCACTAGCAACTCAATAGCAAGTAGCAGGAAACCTGCGGTAAACCAGAACGCATGTAAGTGCGTATTAAAATACTCAATCATTTTGAGTCACCAGGCTGAGAACCAAATGCCTTACTCTCATTCATAGCAGCAACGATCGCAACCGCCTCAGCGACTACCGGTGCTGCTTCGTTGGATTTACCATCCATAAGTACTACTGTAGAACTCTTGGCAATGGCATGTTTCGCATCGATAGCCTTGGTCGCCAGATCAAGCTGCACCGCTTTTTGGCCTTGCGCTGTGGCAGCCGCTTCGCCTATGGTTAGCAATGCTCCAGCCTTGGCCACCGCTACCATTTCGATCGCGCGCGCTTCACCCTCTGCCTTCAATATCTGTTCAGATTTATCTGCCTCGGCAGCCAATACCCGTGCCTGTTTCTCTCCTTCGGCAATATTAATCGCCGACTGTCGTTCACCTTCTGATTCCAGAATTGCCGCACGCTTTTCCCGTTCAGCTTTCATTTGTCTTTCCATTGCTTCGAGTACGCTACGTGGTGGCTCTATATCTTTAATTTCGTAGCGTAACACCTGCACACCCCAAGGTTCGGACGCTTCGTTTATTGAGTTTACAATGGCGACGTTAAGCGTATCGCGCTCCTCAAAAGTTTTATCGAGGTCCATCTTTCCGATTTCCGAACGCATCGTCGTTTGTGCCAATTGGGTTACTGCAAAGGCGTAGTCTTCGACACCGTAACTCGCCTTATAGGGATCAAGAACCTTAAGATACAACACGCCATCTACAGTCAAGCCGATGTTATCCTTTGTTATCGCGCCTTGACTGGGGACATCAATGGCTTGTTCTTTGAGAGTGCGAATATAGGCGACTTTATCTATAAAAGGCACAATAAAATTCAGACCAGCCGTAAGCGTGGCGTTATAGCGACCAAATCGCTCGATCACATAGGCGTTGTTCTGCGGAACAAACTTTATAGAAGTCTTTAGAAGCAAGACAACCACCACAGCAAATCCCATCCAAAAACCGAACGCTAAATCCAAATAGCTTCCACTATCGTCTATCATTGGCCTCTCCATTTCTCTTTGAATGTGCGCCTAAAAGAATTACTTACTATTACCACTGTTTCGTGGAGTTAGACTACCACTGCTGATCGCTATTTCAAGCCATAAATCAGGATCTCCAAGGGGAGCATCAATATGTCACCGACAATTTTTGACGTCTTTTTGAAGTTTTCCTCGCGCGATTTCTTTTTCCATTCCGCTTCTGAAATGACTCTTCCATCCTCGGCCCAACGTTGAATTGGACCGACGGGATTACCGTTTGAATCCGTATTCATACTCAGCATTGGCTGCCCATCTGGATACCAGAATCGCTTTATGCCATGAGTCGTGGAATTCGCCGGTATAATCTCACTTTCGACGTAGCCCGATTCATACCAGGTTTTTTTATATGGCAGTCGTTCATCGAGCTTGTTCACACCGTTTTCATACCATTCTTTCCTAAAAACAAAACCTGCGCCCTCTTTCGGCTCCAGTTCAGACGTTAACTGTCCGTTTCGTGCCCAGGTTTTTCCCACGCCTTTGGCCTGACCATTTTCATAGAAACGATGGGATTGTTTAGCTCCATTGTCCCAATAGGTAGTCCAGCTTCCATGATTTTTTCCGTTTGTATAGTCAATTGTTGCAGAAACATTGCCGCATACATCAAAGACTGTCATCGTTCCATGCTCTACACCATTTTTGAACGGTCGCTCCGCCCATAAATGCCCGGCGTGATACTCGTACTCAGTCCCCTCTTTTTTGCCGTTCACAAAGTTTCCTTTAAGCAAACTTCTCGAGGCATACCACTTTTTGCCATCAATATGTTTTGAATATTTACTATCGTAGTTTATTTTGTATGATCCATGTCGCACACCGCTGACCTCCTCACCAAAGAAATACTTTTTCTTGGCATCCAAATACTTTGGTTCTGGTATAAGCGTAAACAAGTAGGGATATTCCTCACTAGATTTCACAGTGTCGGGACGACAACTGGGGGAGGGTACATTCTTTTGGCTAACTGCGACGCTTTCCGGACGATGCTGTCTTTCGATTTCAGGCAACGTAGATAACTTCGTTTCTGTCGCTCTAGCCTCCGAGGTGTTTTTCTCCGCCTGATTTCTGTGAAAAGGGGTCTTAGTAACAAGCTGTTGTGATTTATCTTTTACTATTTTCGTGTAGTCCTTTCCGCATGCGAAAAGGCAAAATAGAACAGTTACATATACCACACTTCTCATACCGGGATCCCCTTGCGTGCTGGCGAAAGACGTAAAAACAGGAATGACAAATGCAAAATAGTCGCCGGTTTTAGGGGTAAATTTGAGAAATTGAATCTAAAATAGTTGTTATTAGCTATCTGAAGACATCTTGCTTTTTGAGACAGTGTTTGCCGCGCGGCAACAAACCACTTTCTCAGGCAGATAGTTGTCGTGTAAGAACACAATTCAAAATCTCTCGTTGCACATATCGATCAAAGAGGACTGTTGCTTAAAATGGCGGGTTGTTTTCTCCTGCCGGTCTTAAATAATGCAATCGAAAATTACCTATTCAAATGGCATTTTCAATAAAACAAGAAAATCTTTTCAATCATAGTTCTACAACTAGACGGCGTCGAATATCTGGCCTTAGATTTATCAGACTTCAAACGCAGAATAGGAAAGGATCACTTTCAGGTACGGCGCATATGTCAGAATCGCCCCTTGGTATGCTCCAGAATTGTGATAGGCTTCCAGCATATGTTGAAAAGCAATCTCATTCTCTGGATTCTCTTTGAGAGCTTCAAGCGACTCAAGAAATGGCTTGATAGATTCTTCGTCAAGATAGGTTTTCAACATCACAATATCATTGGCTACCCTGTTGGCACTAACTGGGCGGAACTGAACACTATCAATTTGGTCTTCTACATCATCGAACTCAGGCGGTTCCTCATACACATTCCAACCAGGTGCTTCCGGTCCTGGATCGCTTTCAATATCCAATTCTACGCCATCTATTTTGTATTTTAGTAACTCAATAAATCTACTAAAGCTTTCCTGACTCGGCTCGTTGCGGTACATGGAAAACACTACTCGGTTTCTACCGCTATCGTAGAAGTCCAGTTCATCTCCATTTTCTACGCCTTCAGAATTGAGCAAAGCAGTATTCAATGCCAATTTTTCGGATTTTAGAATCCCCTTAACCTGAACATATAAGATGTCATCAACAATTTCGAATTCTTTACTGCCCTTTAAGAAGCGCTTTTGCACTAACTTCATAATTTATTTCTCTCTTTGTATACGCAGGAAAGTCCATAGCTACTTCAACCAGTGTTGAAGTTTGTTAACAATGCGCCCAAATCCACTACCAGAATTTTCTTGCTTGGCGAAACAGAATGCGAAAAACTCTCGTCGCTCTGACATCCAATCTTGCTTGTAGGCATCGTTTCCAGTTAAGAAATCGATTTCCGAAACCCTATCAACGTCGATCACATATTGCATCAAAAAACTGGTCAGAATGGATCCCGTGGAGTAGTGTTTCCACGCCTCATCGTAAGCCAAACGGAATATACTCGCCTTTCTATTATGTACAAACCATATTTGCGCGGCCACGGGTGTATTTTTGACATAAAGAATTGCTAGTCGAGTCCATCCCCGTTGAGAAAACGCATCAACAAAACGGTCTACAAAGTCCACTCTCTGTTCATTTGACTTCCAACTCGCGCTATAAACCCTATAGTAATCCTGCATCATCTCTAATACATCTCGTCCGGTAAAAAGACGTATTTCAAACGAGTGATCACGTTGTAATTTACGACTTTTACGGGTGATAGTATTACGCAGTTTGGCAGGACGGCCTTTCAAATATTCTTCAAAACACGACTCTTCAACCTTGTGCCGCCAGTTATAGTGCCTAAAGTGGTGTTCAAATTGAAAACCTATTGACGTTAGCGCTTCTTTCAACGCATGTATCTTATGGTCAGATTGCGTGACAGGTTCCAACAATAGCCCCGAAAGAGGTAGCGTACGCAGACCTTTGGCCAGACATTGCAAAACTTGAGTTGTACAGTCATCTGACAATAGAAGCCCGAAATTTGGCGAGTATTGGTGTTTAAGCGAATACCAGTTTTTACCCGCATTACTCGCAAGTGGAAGCAATGCCATCACTTGATTTTCGCGTACCACGCAAGCGAGAACCAACTGCTGCCCATCATCCAGGGGGGAGGCTGTCAGGCACTGAAACCATTCTCGGGAAAGAAAAACACTGTTTTCCTCGGCAATGCCGAACAATTCAGATGCGCTGTCAGGCACATGTAGCCAATTTGTGTAGCAAATAAACTGCATTTGTTCCAGGGTGTAAGAAAATCAATTTTCGGTAGTATAACGCCAAAATGACTCTAGTGTCTTTGTAACGAAAAGGCTCTCGGTCACCGAATACTCGCCTACATATAGTTCTGTTGCATCCCATAGACACTCATTTACAAGAAAATTTTGTCTATTAGAAAAATGGTCATTTGCTTTACACAAGCTTTGCTTATATCCCTATCACTCTGGTTGCGCACGACGTTTGGGGTAGCTCGCTTGCTGTGAAGTCAGAAGAAATTTGGCGGTTGGAGATCTTGTCATGGAGACCGTTGGTGTACCAAATCGTCCAGTTCCAGCTTTAGCATTTCCTGTCGACTATAGCGGCAAGTCTTTTGTTTGACTGGGCGATACATTCTTACATCGGCAAAAGGCAACATGATACTTTTGTTGCAAGACTTCCGTTTGTTGATTTATGGCAAGGACATACTTGGTTCCACGCCGCCATCATTTTCAATTTGCCTCACACTCCTGGCCGCATCGGCGAAGTCGCGGCCGCAGCAAATGCTCGCAAACTTTTTTCATTTGATGTCACAAACTGAGAGTAGACTTGATCTTGTGTAGACTGAAATCCGGGAACCAGGATACAGCGGCAGAATACAAGTCACTAGTGACTTGTGTGTGCATAGACTACACGATGATTGTAAGACACGCGTCTGGAAAAGGCAGTTTTCACATTCATTAGGTATTGAGCAAAAAAAACATTTTGTGTTGTTGCCAATTACCGACAACTGTTTGCAAAAAAACAAACTATAGTTACATCAATTGGACTCTAAGCAATGCTTTTTGCTTTAGGGTACAAGACTTGCAGCAAACCAGCCTCGCAGGAAACAACATTCATTAAAGGAGTTGATATGAGAACCAAGCTGATTACCATTACCCTTACAACATTAGGTATTTTTGCGCTGTTAGGATGTGAAAAGCAGAGCAAAGAGACTGAAACCACTGCAGCAGAACCTGCTGTTCAAATGGGTACTATGAGCAACGACACAATGAACAACGAGTCAATGGCGCAGCCAGGTGGCGACTCAATGGAGTCAGACAACACCGCACAACCTCAGTAAAAATTTGCTAAGAAAAGCCGGCTTATGCCGGCTTTTTTCTTTCGATTTGGGTTTATTTGTGCTGATATTTTATACACATGACAAAAACGAATACTACACACTTGGCACTTCCAGGTTATTTTAGACGAGTCACATTTAGTCAACTGATCACCCGCGTATCTAAACAAAAAAGCTGAATTCAGTTAAATTCCCACTACCAGAAACAGACCTTCGTAATAGTCCACTCGAAATTGATCTTAATATTCCAAACATACCTAGCTTTAACATCTCCTTAGTCTGAATACGCTACTTTGACCAATTCGCACCGACGAAATTGCACGAAGCAGTTCCATAATTTTCTTTGGCAATACGAATTAGTTAGTGCGGAGCATCTTTTTCTGTTGAGACGATTCCGTCAACTTAATGAAATCAGGGAGTAACTTATTGGCGTTTGTTTACACCGCATGTTCAACGAGGAATCTAATTCCCTTAATTGGGCATAAGTCAAAAGATTTTGATTATGAACAACTCGACATTACAATATCGAGTATTTATAAACCTACTGAACGTGTGGCAGGATAGAAAAAGGTGATCTCTGTGAGAGATTCTTTTGTCGGCGGAACACAGCACTTTCTGTAAGATACGCATTTATACACATAGCTCGATTACGAGGCAGAAAATAAATTAGTTATGAACATGCAAGTTTTAATCGAATGGCTCGAGCCGATATTGGAATTGTTTGGCAAACATCCCTATATGAAGTCCTTAGTTGTATTGGCATTGGCCTTCGCAGTTGCCAACCTGATTTCTTTTGTCGTTAGCCGAATTGTCGTTCGCATCACTATACATACTGGCACAGAGTTAGATGATCGTATAGTAAGACTGTTAAAAGGCCCTGTTTATTGGACGGTGATATTGGTAGGCGGTCTGGCGGCCATTTCCATGCTTGAGTTCTCTCCATCACTAGATTTCGGATTAAGCGGAATTCTCTATAGCATACTTATAGTTCTCTGGTCGCTTTTTATCACTCGTCTATTGAGATCTATTTTGGTTTCGATTAGCAGCAAACCCGATTCGTACTCATTGGTTCGGCCGCAGACATTGCCACTGTTCAGCAACGCCTCTTTTTTAATCGTAACCGTATTAGCCATATATCTGTTCTTTGAGACATGGAATATCGATATGACTGCCTGGCTGGCTTCCGCTGGGATTATCGGTATTGCCGTCGGTTTCGCCGCCAAGGATACGCTTGCCAATCTGTTTGCCGGCGTCTTTATTCTTGCTGATGGTCCGTACAAAATTGGCGATTATATCGTGTTGGAAAATGCCGAGCGGGGCAAGGTAACGCACATCGGAATTCGAAGCACGCGTATACTTACTCGAGACGACGTAGAGGTCACCATTCCCAATTCCATCATGGGCAATTCGCGCATTACCAATGAGTCAGGCGGACCATATGAGAAGTTTCGCATCCGGGTGCCTGTTGGCGCAGCATATGGGAGTGATATTGATCAGGTCCGCGACACTTTGCTGAAAGTAGCCTTGGAAGAGCCTGGCGTATGTAACAATCCCGAGCCAAGAGTACGGTTTCGTCGATTTGGAAACTCAGCTTTGGACTTCGAACTGTTATGCTGGGTAGAGAATCCGGAACTCCGCGGTCGTGTTGTGGATGCGCTTAACTCAACCATCTATAAACAATTTAAACTTACTGGCATCGAGATCCCTTATTCAAAACACGATATCTACATCAAAGAGATGCCCGATAAGTTTAAATAGCCTGAAGACATCAAGTGTAGAGAATTGAGTTTCGAAGCATTCTAAACCTCTTTTTTCAGCATCGATCGTGTTAAACGGTGTAGAAGCAGGCTTACAAACAGCAAAAATGACGGCCATTTGTGTCAAAATACATGCATAATTCGCTTATAGCGCAGGAGTATAGCTTTACCTAACAGCCGCACGTTATTTATAATCGAATTCAAATACATAGAAATAGTTAATATAAAAACACTAGTACTTTTGGGTGGTAGGGAGAGGCAATTCGGTGCTGTGGAGTTGCTGTGCTCATAAAAATAAAAACTCGGCAATAGAGGCGTTCATGAGCTCTGTGTTCAAAATTCTTTTCTGTTTCACCTTTATCGTCCTAAGCACCACTACCTTTGCAAGCCCACCTGGACAGCCCGACACCGAAAAGCAACATCCGCATCGCCTACTCATAAAATATAAAGCTTCAAGTGTCGCTCAGTCTCAACGATTGCGAGCACGAAATCAAAACATACAGGATATTAAGCCTTTATTCGGCCGTTCAAAGAAAAATTTCTCTCGACAATTCACACATTCCGCAAAACATCACGGCTTAGACCGTTGGCACAGACTCAGTATTTCCGATAAGACTGAGATGGAAATGCTCCTTAAACAATTGAGCACAGATCCTGACATAGAAGTCATCGAGCCGGATTTTGTTCTTACAACCAGTACGGTACCGACAGATCCGTCCTTCGGTCAGCTATGGGGATTGGTAAATACGGGACAAGCAGGCGGAACTTCCGGAACTGATATAAGCGTCGAAAGTGTTTGGAATAGCTCTAACCACGGCAATGGCGTTGTTGTTGCGGTAGTCGACACTGGCGTCGATTATACGCATACAGATCTCTCCTCAAATATGTGGATCAATAACGACGAAATCGCCGACAACGGTGTTGATGACGATGGAAATGGTTACATAGACGATGTCTTCGGCTACGACTTCGCCAATAACGATGGTGATCCCATTGATGACAACGAACACGGTACTCACGTCGCAGGCACAATAGCGGCAAGCGCAAACAATGGGGTTGGCGTCGCTGGCGTAGCCTGGTCGGCGAAGATTATGAGCGTTAAGTTTCTAACTTCCCGCGGTGGGGGATATACAAGTGATGCAATACAATCGATTCAATACGCAATCGATATGGGTGCAAACATCATCAATGCCAGTTGGGGTGGCAGCGGTTATTCTCAGCTTCTTTTTGATGCTGTATCTGCAGCAAACGATGCAGGCATCACCCTCGTCGCCGCTGCCGGCAATTCCTCAATAAATATCGACATGTCTAAACATTACCCCTCTTCATTTAATCTGCCAAACGTTATCTCCGTTGCGGCATTTGACCGCTATGGAAACCTGGCGGGCTTTTCTAACTGGGGGCCTGAATCTGTACATGTTGCGGCGCCAGGCAAAGCGATCTATTCGACCGTACTTGGCGACACGTATCGACTACTCAGTGGCACATCAATGGCCGCCCCTCATGTTTCAGGCGCAGCGGCATTACTTCTTTCCGAGGATATGACGCGTACACCCGAACAAATCAAACAACTACTAATATCAACTTCTAGCTACTCTGATACCTTGAGTGAAAAGACCATCAGCAAAGGCAGAATAAATATTAGCGATGCATTTAGTTGTGTACCTGGGGACATGCGTATCGTTTCAACATCTTTATCGAATAACTTTGATATTCGCACCGGTGACGAACAGGTCATAAGCGTCAAGGTATATAGTTGCGACCAACAAGTTAAGAACGCGCAATTAAGCGTCAAGTTAAATGGAGCGAATGTTAAATATTTAAATGATTCCGGTTTAAATGGAGATGAGCAAGCAGGTGACGGAAAGTATTCAATATCGTGGAAACCCGATGCTTATGGCGACGTCACATTAGAATTTACCGCTACTCACAATGTCTATTCAACTTCCTCAATAACGATTGTTGGTACGATAAGTCAGAGTCAGGACTATCAAGTAGACGATACCATTCCTTTTAACTGGCAGGACGCTACCGGTGGAACGTCTCTAAGTTTGGGAGATGACCAATCTACGCAAGTTGACATGGGTTTTCCTTTCCGATTTTTCGGTAACGCATATGAAATTGCCTATGTCAGCTCAAACGGCATGCTAACGTTTGGAAAAGGGTCAGCACTCAGCGCCAACACCGCAATACCTTCACCTATCATTCCCAATAATTATATAGCGGTATTGTGGAGTGACTTGAATCCTTCACTGAACGGAAATATCTACTCGGCACAGTTTGGGGTCGCGCCCAATAGAAAACTGGTTATCAGCTGGAATGATGTCTCTGTATTCAATGGCTCGCTCAATGGTGGAACATTTCAGGCCATATTGCACGAAGGTAGCAACGATATCGTACTGCAGTACCAGGACGTCCTCTTTGGAAGCCAAGCTGATAACGGTGGCCAGGCCACAGTAGGAATCGAAAATTCCGACGGCAGCCAGGGCGTACAGTATTCGTATAAAACGCCATCTTTGAACAACAATAAAGCGATACGTTTCAGGCCCGCTCTTCGGCCAGTCGCCAACCCTGGTGGCGCATATCAGAGTGAGATAAACCAACCCGTCAATTTTTTTGGTTCGGCAAGCTCAGATCGGTCCAATGCCGTATTTAGCTATGCATGGAATTTTGGCGACGGAACCATCAGTACAGAACACAATCCCGTACACACATACACGCAAAGAGGCGTATTTGAAGCAACGTTAAAAGTAAACGATGGATTTGAAGACTCTTTGCCTGCGACGACATCGGTTATTATTGGTCCCAACCAGTTACCCGCCGCCCGTGCAGGCGGACCCTATACGGGTTATGCAAATCAGATCATCACTCTCGATGGCAGCCAGTCTACCGACCCGGATGGTGATGCTCTTGGCTACAATTGGGATTTTGGTGACGGCAATGTTGGATTCGGCATTTCACCCTCTTACACCTATAACGCTCCTGGTATATACACCGTGTTTCTTTCAGTTAGTGACGGATATGGCACATCTACATCTACCGCAACGGTAACATTGGAAAATCGTTCTCCTGTGGCAGAAATTACGGCGCCACTTGTTGGCGCATTAGGTGTCCCAGTTAATCTTAGCGCCTTGGCTTCTCATGATCCGGATAATCAATCGATTAGCTATAGCTGGGATTTTGGTGATGGACAAAGCTCAACCCTTGCCAATCCCGCTCATATTTTTGCAAGCACAGGTGTATTTAATGTCACGCTAACAGTTAGTGACGGAATACTTTCCAACAGCACGCAACATTTCATAGAAATAATTGTAAATACAACACCGATTGCGAACCCAGGCGGACCCTATCAGGGATATGTCGGCAGTGAAATTGCCTTCGATGGATCCGGTTCTGTTGACGCAGATGGTGACATGCTTAGCTATATTTGGGACTTCGGCGACGGAAGTAGCGCAAACGGAATTTCTCCCACACATGTTTACACACACAAGGGGAATTACACTGCTTCCTTGTTAGTCAACGATGGTTTTAGTGATTCTGTTATGGTTACTACTTCCGTCGTTATCCCCAATCGCGCACCTACTGCAGAAATATTGTCGAGCGAAAATAGCAGAGTTGTTCTTGGACACGAAGTGTCTTTTTCAGGTTCTGGCTCCTTTGATCCCGACGGTGATAACCTCAGTTACAAGTGGATCATTGATGACGTTGGAATACTAAATTCTATTTTATTTTTTCATGCGTTTTCTACGCCTGGAAACCACACTGTACAGCTGATAGTAAATGATGGAGAAGCAGACTCTCTGCCAGTCACAAAATCCTTTTTTGTCATTTCTCCTCCAATAGCTTTAGCAGGAGGCACACAGATTTATTCGTCTGGAGAGACTGCCACGCTTGATGCCAACTACAGCTTTGATACTGACGGTTATCTAGTAGATTATCGGTGGCAACAAATTTCCGGCAACACGGTGGAAATACAGTCAGTGGATTCGCAACAGGCCAGCTTTGTTACTCCTCCTGCAAACGTACACTGGAAAATGGTTTCTGCCGGTGAGCACCATACTTGTGCGATCGACTCGATGCAATCTTTATGGTGTTGGGGTAGTAATTATTTTCAGCAAATACCTTCATATGAATATCAACACAAAACACCAGTGGTAGTCGAATTTGCAGAACAAACCACCTGGCAACAGGTTTCAACCGGCGCTAGACACACATGCGCAATATCGGCCGACAACAGACTCTATTGTTGGGGAGATAACTCCGAGGGCCAGCTAGGCGCTATTAGTGGTGGTAATGGAATATTAGCCTACGTGGCGGTACTGGATGGCACAAATTGGAGAATGGTGGATTCGAGCAGGTACCATTCTTGTGCCGTAGACGCAGACAGTCAGTTGTTTTGTTGGGGAAGAAATAGTTCAGGACAACTTGGCCTGGGAGACAACTCCAGTCGAGCTAGTCCAGGTCAGATTTATTCTCCAGTGACAAATGCCGTTTGGAAAACGGTAAAGACCGGGCTTTCACACACCTGTGCGCTAGATACCAGTAATAGCTTATGGTGCTGGGGAAGTAACGGCGAGGGACAGCTCGGAATTGGCGATACCATTGGCGAAGCAACACAACCCATGATTGTTCCCACACCGAACAATGCGACATCATGGTTGGATTTCATTGTAGGGGATAGCCATAGCTGTGGAATTGGAGACGACGGGAAGCTTTATTGTTGGGGAACGAACGGGCCAGGGTGGCTTGGTACGGAGGACAAAAATTACCTGGTGTTTTCTCCTTCCCTAGTCGTCACAGAACACGACTTTACACAGTTATCCGCCGGAACCCGATTTACTTGTGCATTGGCTACTGACAAACAAACCTATTGCTGGGGTAAATCTGATACTGGGCAAACCGGTGCACGCGATTTTACAGAGGTTTATTCGCCTACATCGCCTATACAGTTCTACTCAAACATTGCGCAGATTAGCACAGGGGCTAAACATTCCTGTCTACTTAACGAACAGGGTGCGATGGCGTGCTGGGGAGACAATACATATTACAATATCTCTCCTTCTTCTCAGGTCATGTATTTTGCACCTGCCTTATCCACAAAAAACGAAAACGTTTTGACATTCAGTGTAACGGTCACGGACAACGATGGCTTAACATCGACGAGTAAAACACCCGTCATCATTAATCAGCCTCCAACAGCGATGATACCTAACAGTGTTACAACCTTTCACAATACACCAGTAGAAATCGACGGCGCCTTGTCTCACGACGCAGAACTTGCGCAGCTTAATTATTCATGGAAACTAGACGGGGTTGAGATTTCGACTTCACCAATTCTCAGACGATCGTTTTCTGAGCCAGGGGAATATCTTGTTCAACTAACGGTAAACGACGGATACGCCGAGTCTTTACCCGTCACTACTACTGTTTTCGTAAATGCTACTCCTACGGCACATGAAGGTCATATCAATTCAGTGCCGTCCATAGTAAAAATAGAGGTATATTCCGTTAACGATGCACCTGTTGCCGTTGATGATCACTACAAAACAACTAAAGGAACGGAATTGGTCACTGGAAATGCGCTTGAAAATGATTCTGACGCTGATGGTGATCAATTAATTGTTATGCAACTTAGCCAACCGGATCATGGCACAGTCTATTCCAATAATGACGGCACCTTTACCTATACTCCACAAGCAGGATATGTTGGGACTGACAAATTTACCTATACTATAACCGATGGTCACCAAGGCATGGATGACGGTGTGGTTCGTATAACCGTAGAGGAATTATTACCTGATACACAAAAATTCGCCGCATCGTTCAATATCGAAAAATTGCTATTGGACGCCAGCAGCGAAGAAATGGTATTCCGTATAAAACCTACTTCAGCACCACTATCAGGCGTTACGTTGCGTTACTATACGACAGATGGTACCGCATATCGTGATATAGACTTTGGCACAATCGAAGGAAGCGTACACTGGGATAAAGGCGATGCAACTGAGCGCGAAATTGCAATCCCACTACTAGCAAAGGAATACGTCAACAACATCTATTTTAATCTCGTGTTTGTTGTTGAGGAAGGTAATGTAATTTTTGAAAATGGAAGCACAGCCATAGTTACCATTGCAAAAAACCTCAAGGCACGAAGAAAATTAGGTTCAATCGCATTTGAATTTCTACTATTTACTATATTTTTCTTCTTCATTCGAGACAGGCACAACCGACAAGCTTTTATGAATGCATGATGATCGATCTTGCGTTTTGAGATACACAACATGCCATAATTTCGCTGTTCGGAACCCAGCGGAATAATCCAAAATCAAGAATGTAATCAAGGACGATTTGTGAACGTTGATACCTACTTGCAGCAATATCTGGAATTCAGAGATGAACTTCGCGGATATTTGTTTCGACTGCTGGCGAATAGAGCGGATTGCGAAGACGTGTTGCAAGAAACCTATATTAAGTTCTCTGAAAATATGGATTCATTTCGTGGTGAGTCTTCGTTTAAAACCTGGGTATATTCCATAGCAACCAACCTCGCGAAGAATATTCTTTCACACCAGGCTCGGTGGAGAGAGGATTTCCAGGATAAGGGCAAGGACCTGCACGTTCAGGACAGTACTATGTCAGAAAAGCTGTACGGAATCTGGGCATCTACACCGGATGCTAACTTTGAAGTTCGACAACATCTGGACTACTGTTTTACCTGTATCAGCAAAACCCTGCCGCTAATTCAACAGGTTTGCCTTCTACTCAAGGATGTTTACGGTTTCAAACAAGCTGAGATTGAAGCCACTACTGGCCTATCCGAAGGAAAGGTAAAACACGGCATCGTCGACGCACGCAAGACTATGATTAAACTGTTCGATAATCGCTGTGCTCTGATTAAGAAGCAAGGCGTCTGTAATCAATGTACTGCCTTGAAGGGGTTTCTAACCTCAGAACAAAGTGCTCACCAGGAAGCCAACCAACTCGCACTGGTGCAAGAGGCTGAAAGCTCAGACAGTGAACGACTACTAGAGCTTCGTCTCGATATTGTGCGTTCGACCGACCCCATCAACAATACACAACATGACATTCACATCTACTTTCTTGAAAATCTTCCTGAATGGGCCGAACGAATGTCATATTCCGACAAGGACAAAAAAAAAGACCCGGCTCAATGAGCCGGGCACATCGCTTCCTGCGGGTGACTAATCTAGTTTGATGACATATCGTATTTGTTTTTCATATTGTCCTTAATAATGTTTCCAATCGAACCGGAGACTCCTTCACATTGCGTTCCTTCATCTAGCGTAATGTGATGAGTATCTGCATCCATCAGCGAATCGGCTGCGATACAAGATTTTAGATCGAGTCTTGTACCCAGACTCTCTGGTTCTTCCAAGCAATCTGTTACCTGATAAGTCAGCACCACGTTAGCCCCCTATGGGAGCTTTTTTCTCACGTTTCAAAAAACTTCCCCAAATCCCGTTCAAAAACCTCTGCCCATTTGTCCAAGTTCTGATTAGAGGCAAAACAGACTTTTAATCAGTTTTTTAATTGGACAAAGGAGAAAGAAATGACTACCCCATCAACACAGGTATGGCAGGCGTTCATGCAATCAATGCAGGCGGGAGACAATCATTGGCAGAGTTTGGTTTCAGATGATGTTGTTTTTACCGGACCGGTAGAACAGGTAAGGGGCAAAGACGACTTTATCAAATTGAACCTGGACTTCTTCAAGATGGTTGTTGCCTATGATCTACACCATCAAGCCGCAGGTGAAAATACAGTGGCTACAGAGGGAACCATCAAGATCAAATCACCCAAAGGCAATGAGCTAGCTTTTGATCTTGCCGAGTTCTACAACATCAAGGACGGCAAAATCCAATCCGTTTCCATTTATTACGATCCACGAGAATTCATACAAGAGTTTTCGATGTAGCGTTCAACCAAACCGGGGTCTGCTTGAGTGCAGACCCCAAACTATCTGGAGATTTTTATGGCAAACTGGCTATATCCCGCAAACACACAATATCACGATGTACTTGGCGCATTTTCTAAGAAGACGGTGTACTGGCCGGCAAAGACTAAGGTAAGCAAGGGTGACAAAATATATATTTACCTGGCTGCGCCCCACAAACAAATCGCCTTCATAGGCGAGGTTACACAAGTCGACATAACAGAAGAAAGCGTGATCGAGGACATCAAAAGGTTTTTCAAACAACTCCCAAAGAAGAAAGGAGAGCCAACACCGTTTATGAAAATTGGTAAAATTCAACGCGTCGATATTGAGGCGGACTCACCTTTAGCCTTGTCTTCGCTCAAGACACACGGTCTTCGTGGCATGTTGATGGGACCACGCAATCTCGAAAACAATCAAACGCTCCTTAACTACTTCCAGGAAGAACTAGAATGAGTTATGAAAAAGTTGCCGCTAAACTTGTAAAAGAAGAGGGCGTTGAATACTCCACCATGATGAATTCGCCATGTCTGCGCTATCAAGGCACGTTCATGGCAATGATGTTTACACAGCAAGACGCGCTGATCGTGAAGGTATCGCCTCAAAGAGTTGATGAAATCATCGCTACTGGGGAGGGATTGGCGTTTAATCTGACCGGGAAAAAGTTCAAGGAGTGGGTATTGATTCCTTCGAAATTCGAGAAGAACTACGAGGGATATATGAAAGAGGCTTTGGAATATGCAAAGCACGGATAGATATATTGCGCATGCTTTTACAAATAGAGATCTCAGCGTTTTGACATGATGTTTACTTGAGTAGACCTGGCACGGGTATATCAAAGGCCCTGGAGTTGGTTAGCAGCTCTGACAACAGCCCTGTCCATTCCTGCTCATAGGTATCGTCATTATTTTCATCGACGCTTAATTGGTAAGAATTACTCACTACCTCAAAATGGAGACTGCCGGCATCGCCAAAAAGCGTTGCCGCACCCCCCAAGGGCAACCCACCTATGTACCCCGGAAGTTTAGAAAACGGATTAGAGGTACTAAGCGTAAGAAGCCCAAATTCAGATAGGTAAATTTTTGATTGATACACCTGACTCGCAAGTATTTCGTTGTCAGTTACTTCAGAGGTTCTAACGATTTTTAGCCCTTCCAACAAGGTTTGCATAGAATCAGCAGTATTTTCCTTCAGAATATCTGCTTTCAGTGTGACAAGAAGTTTTGTCTCTTCGCTAAATGTCACGATGCCGTTTAGTTTTAAATCATTTTCAGAATCGGATACTGAAAGTTCAGTGAATTGCGTTACCGCTCGAAGGAGATCGTTCTCCCAATTTGTATCAATATTTATTCGGCCGGAGATAGTGGCGTTTTCAAAACAATACTCATTAAATACAGAATTGACGGTATAGCCAATTTCCGTTCCAGATTGATTGGTTAGAGTAAGCAGGTTTGTTGACGCAGTACCGCCGCAATCACTTTGCAGTTCATAGATGATTGGTTCCTTCGTCGCCAACTGAAGTTTAAACGCAGAGACTATTTCTGGTTTGCCTACCCAACTTATATCCCGGTCTCCGAAAATTGAAATCCACAACGCATATCGCGCTGCCTCTTGGGCAGCGTCTAAAGTCTCGTATACCGAACTGAAATACAAAGTGAAATGCTCAACAGCATTTTCGGTTGTTAACATAACTGGAGCTTTGGCCCCTTTGTAAGATAGACCGGCTGGTGAATCCGTGTGGAAACACGAAATTGCCAAGAATATGACCACAAATAGGGTTAAAATTTTGAACAAATTTAACTCCAAGATTTCGACATTAAGGCAGAAAACACATTGCCATTTTAACCTTTGCTATAGGCGTTAATGCTACTATTATCGCTAAATTGACTACTTATGGGGATTAGTCATGAATAATGAAGAATTGGTACGCTATAGCCGCCACATGATGCTGCCAAATTTTGACTATGATCGGCAGTATAAGTTAACTCAATCCCGTGCCCTGATCATTGGCGCAGGCGGGCTTGGCTCGCCAGTTGCCATGTATATGGCCAGTAGTGGGGTGGGGCACATTGTGCTATCGGACTTCGACGTGGTCGAACTGCACAATTTACAACGTCAAATTCTACACGGTAATAACGACGTTGGCCGACCGAAGGTCGATTCGGCCAGAGAAAAACTTGAGAGCCTCAATTCCGAAATCAAGATTACGACATACAATGAAAAACTGAACGAGGAACAATTACGAGAGGAGGTTAGGCTGGCTGACGTGGTCTTGGAAACCACCGACAATTTTGACTCACGTTTTTTACTAAATCGTATATGCGTGGAAGAAAAAACACCCCTAGTGTCCGGCTCGGCCATTCGATTTGAAGGCCAGGTCACAACCTTCAGACCAGACATCGGAACCGGACCTTGCTACCGCTGCTTGTATAAAGAATCCGATGATGCCGCCGCAAGCCATTGGGAAACCTGCGCCGCCAGTGGCGTACTGGCGCCGGTTGTCGGCGTGATAGGTTCAATGCAGGTGATAGAGGCCATCAAGGTGCTTACCGACTTGGGGCAGGATCTTTCCGGACGGCTACTGATTTTTGATGGCATCTATATGGAATGGCGGGAGATGAAGTTAAAGAAGAAGCCGGATTGCCCGGTATGTTCGAAGTGATAGCTAACGAATCACTTCCCGAAATAGGACGTGACAGAGTTAGCGCTTCTCAATATAAATCTCGTCCTCGTCATACTAAGAACAGTTTTTTTGCGACTTTCTGCGGCGGGTAGTGTAACACTTGAAGTTCTACGCTCAGTTCAACGCCATCTAAGACATTTTATGGTAAGGAAGACCTTGAGAAATCGAGGTCTCCCAGGTCTTTTGAATGTTCAGCGATGTAGCGCTCTTACCTTTTAATCGTTTACTCAAACTGACAAGACCTTAATAAAGCTTTCTATATTCACAATCTTTTGTAGGCAAATGGAATAAGATGGACCTGTTAATTCTTATTCCTATACCTCTTGGAATTTCACCTATCAGACGCCATAACCTCAGTTGTCCGTATACTAGTAACACTATTGGTTGTTTCAAAGCCAACTGCGGAGGCTACATTGTCAATTCCTTTATTTTTCGTCCTTCTGCTCGGTTTTACAGTTATTACCTATCTTCTCTACAAGCCGCGATGGCGTGCGCGACGTCGAAAACAGATTAAAGACGCAAGCTTTCCAGCGAAGTGGAAAAATGTTTTGTTAACCCAATGGCCGCTATACCGGGAAATTCCAGACCTGTTAAAAGAAGGGCTACACCAACGCATACAGCTCTTCATTCAAGAGAAACAGTTTGTTGGCTGCGATGGTTTTCAGATAACGGAAGAACATAGGTTATTAATAGCTGCACAGGCGTGCCTGCTCGTCATCAATAAACCGTATGAGTATTTCGACGAACTGAAAAGCATACTAGTTTATCCGTCTGCATTTATAGTCAAACACAATAGACAGCTTGCGAACGGCACTATTGCTGAAGAACAGAATGTAAATTCGGGCGAGGCCTGGGAGACCGGAAAGATAGTTCTGTCCTGGGATGATGCCTACGCAGGAATGATCAATATCAAAGACGGAGAGAACGTTGTAATTCATGAATTTGCTCATCTTTTAGATCATACCAATGGCACTGCCAATGGCGCCCCCTTACTTGAGCATGCAAAAAATTATGACGTATGGTCAAAAACGTTTCAGACGGCCTATAACCGATTGCTTCACAATTTGCATACTGGCGAAAAGTCTGTGTTTAACCCCTACGGTGCTGCTAGCCCAGGTGAATTTTTTGCGGTTGCGAGTGAAATGTTTTTTGAAAGAAGTCGTTTGTTTCAGAGCGAGGAACCAGAACTCTATCAAGAATTGGTGAGATTTTATGCGGTTGATCCAACGTTGTGGTAAATTTTACGGGCGTATTTGAAATTAGACTACATGAAGGCAAGGATCGATTTTACATTGTAGATATTACCACCCAATTTTAATTGACCGGCATCGATCTCATAATTAGCCAAAAGGCGAATATACTCTTGCCGCTTTTTTTACCTAATCGTAATTGGCGGTAATCCTGATTTGAGAACTGGCAGGTTAGCTAATAAACGAGCCATTCGTCCATTGCCATCGATGAAGGGGTGGATGTGCACAAACGACATATGCAGAGTTGAATACGCTTGAATTGCTTCGTTGCGATCATGTTCAACTGCGTTAAATTTGTTCAACAAGTCAATCTACTGTTTCATTAAACCCGGCGTATCCTCCACTTTTGTGTATTCAATGCAGATCTACCTATCATTGTCATCAACGGAATACGTACCATTTGGCTCTCGCTTCCGAGCACCGACGGGCTTTTAGATATCGGGTATCTGTTCCTTTTGTATGGCAGTGTGTTGCCTTCCAATGAAGTTGAGGTGTGCGACCAAAGGTTCCTCAACTGAGCGAGTAGACTACGCTTTATATCACTATCAAGACCTTCCAGGAATTTCACGTATATGCTTACCTTTGAGAAAAATTCTATTAGGTAACAAAATACTGACATAAAGCCATTGCTGAGTCCAAAAATAGCGGTTTGGAGCGCTTTGGCAGGGGACACACCATCTTGCAACCAAGGCTGTTGGGGGCATGAGAAGATCCATTGCACCAAGCCAACTGTACGCTCCTACAACTTTTTCCTCTACTAACGGTATAATGCAAAACACTTACCCTGGCACAGGCTTCGACAACCCAAATGATTAAACTAGGCAGAGAATACGAACTGGACGTTGTGAAGGAAATGGACTTCGGGTTTTTCCTTGATGCGGAGAATCTAGGCGAGATTTTGCTGCCACGCAAGCTGGCGCCCAAGGGTTTACAAGTCGGCGACTTTATTGTGGTGTTTCTGTATCTGGACTCGGAAGACAGACCGGTTGCCACTCCACAAAAAGCCAAGGCCCGTGTGGGCGAGTTCGCCTATTTAAAGGTTAAGGATGTATCAAAAGTCGGCGCCTTTCTTGACTGGGGCCTGGACAAAGACCTTTTAGTCCCGTTCGGCGAACAACACCGCCCGATGGAGGTGGGTCACTCATATCTGGTGTACTTGTATATCAACGAAGCCGACGGGCGCATTGTTGCCTCGTCCAAAGTAGATAAATTCATCGATGAACAAAAGTCACACAATTTCAAACCGAAACAGGCCGTCGATTTAATCATAGCGAACAGCACCGAGCTTGGTTTCAAGGCCATTATCAATCACAGCCATTGGGGGGTGTTGTACAAGGATGAAGTACAACAGCGTTTGAGCTTTGGGCAATACGTGAAAGGCTATATAAAGAATATTCGCCCGGATGGAAAAATTGATTTGATGTTGCATAGCAGCAAAGAGAAGCTCGACAAAAATGCCAGTATCATTAAGACCTATTTAGAAAAACACAGCGGTTATGCGAAGTTTCACGACAAGTCCGATCCTAGAGATATATACAAGGCCTTCGGCCTGAGCAAAGCGGCATTCAAAAAGGCAATTGGCAACCTGTACAAGCAACAGATTATTTTGATTGAAAAAGAGGGCATTCGTTTAAAGGATCAAAAGTAGTATAAATCAACTTTGTTCCTTTTTTTTCTGAAAAGTGTCGAGAAAATGTCTGCCTATTACAATGGAGTTGAGCTTAGTCTGTGGTAGAAGAACTAACAATGGGCGACTAATTTGAGTATTTGTTTCGAGCTTGCCTAACGATGTTTAAAAAAAATCCGGGACAGAGCACAGCTCTAAAAAATTAAAAACCACTGAGCTCTAATCCCGAATTTCCGGAGGAAAAGCTTATTTCGCCTATGCCTCTGCAACTAAACGAGTAACATTATCTTCCTCAATTTCCACTTCGCCCTGCACGACACCTAGTGAAGACAGGGCACTAACATTTCCTTTACACGCCTCGATCACCTGGTCTTTATTATTCGCGAGCAGGAGGCCGAATTGCTCCGCCTTCTGGCTATTTACACCAGGTATGTTTGCAATGAGCAGTTCGGTAAACTGTTCAGCCAGTTCTAACACCTTGTCATGCGCCTCTGCGTCTTTCTTGCTGTCAAACATGCTTCCATCCCTATCACATAACCACTTTGCTAATACAGCCATTTTCGTCCTTACCTCTTGATTGCTGGAGATAGTAACAACTGTACATACGTACAGCTTTAATTGCAAGCACTTGCGAGCTACGTATTCAGGACACTAACCTCCAGATACTGCTACCTCACGCCTCCCCCGCGGAGATAAATCGTAAACACCGAGCGACACCCGATCGAACCAACCATACACATCGTTATACAAAATATTTCTAGCCTTTGGTTCCTGCAGGGACTTGGCAATGTTCGCTGCTTTGGTCGGTCCTTGTTGTTGCAGGAATTGGGCGATTGCCAGGGATTTTTGACGGTACGCTGTTATAGTGCCGATTTTCTTTTCGATGCCACCCAGGTTTGGATCACCTACTCGGTTAACAAACTCGCCAAGTAAGCGCTCCTGCCGTTGTTTTGATTTGCGGGGCTTGTATTCAGCGGGATCAAGCAACACCTCCACTTTTGCACGTTTGCTTTTTGGATCGATCAACAACAAACCCAGGCCCAGCATCTTGAGCAATTTTATAAGCTGCTTGCGTCGACGATTCAGGCTTTTGCATTGTCTAGGCACGCCGATGTAAACCTTGGATGTAAGCGCCAAGCGTTCAACCGACTGAAGAATGACATCAAGATTCAAAATCAACTTTAGCTCTACGACAACGGGCTCCTCATTGTCGCGTACTGCAAGAACGTCGCAGTTATGGATTTCACCTTTGACATCGTAGTTTTGAGTTTCAAAAAATTTTTTCAGAGGCAGATATAGATCAGATTCCTTCATCGTTTATTTGATCTTATCTCGTTCCAACACCGAGGCATCATAAGAGGGGCGTTGCTCTTCGGTGAGTATGGCGCGCATCTCTACCAGGTGAGCATAGCGCAGACGCAGAATTTGATTCTTAGCGGCCATCAATTCGTCAATCTTGGCGTTAATCTGAGCAGGATCAGCATTGTCTTTCACCGTTAGCTCGTTGAGTGCATGCTGCAAATCCTTTTCCTGTTGTTTAAATGGCGCCTGATCCTTATCCAGCTTGTGGTGCATCTCATCCACGGCTTTTTTCTGAGCTTTAGTTAAGGTTTTCGCCCAGGCCGGCATTTTGTGTTTTGATTTACCACCTTCATCATTGTGGTGATTATGACCAGATTTCTCCATGGAGTGGTTGCCATGGTTGTCCTGTTTTCCGTCTGCAACACTCCCTGTAGGCAGCAAACAGACTGAAAAAGCGAATATCGCGATTCCGACACGTAGTTTCATACCACACCTCTATTTTCGATTGATCGTCCCAAAATAGTAGAACGTCACTCTATAGAGTTTAGCCAGCGAAAACAATTTAGAGAGATGCGGCTATTCCTAGCCGCGCTCCCAAATCAATGTTGCAAATTTGCGATCATTACCCCATTCAACTGGCGGAGTGCTGATACGAAGTGTGTTGTCTTTCAATTTGAAAAAACGTTTTTGCGGCTTGCCTTCCCAATTGGGAAACATCGAACGTTCTACATGATGAATAACAAAGCCTTCCTCTTCATTTAACTCGAACGTTCCGTAGTATGAAACACAATTTCTGAAATTCTGTTCAAACTCTGCCGGCGTGCCAACTTGTTGGTCACCACTTTCGAACTGAGGACGATCAACACTCATCAGTTGTGCCGAAACCAGCCCACAACGTGAGTAGAGCAATACGCCCTGAGCCGACTCACCGAAAGGGTAGCTAATCTCCCCATTGGATGATTCAATCTGAAAGGTCTTGAGACGCCATGCCCCGATAAGGGCATGGAGTTCTGGTTTCATCGTATCTGCTGATCCCATAACAGTCGTCTCCTTCGATTAACCACGCAGAGCCATAGGCACGTTATTGACTTCGATTTGTGGCGCACCCTTGGCTTTATAAGCAGCGGGAATACTCTTGGCCAGATCCGATTCGCGATAGTTTTGCAAGGCCTCCATCGAATCCCAGATATATACACCGGTCCACACATGGGGCTGAGAATTCTTGACGTAGTACTTCTGGATCAGACCAGGGACTTCAAGAAATAAAGGCAGACGCTCTTTTGCGATCTTCATAGCCTGCTCGTCTGTAAGTTCGGTTTCGAATTTTACGTTTGCGATAATCATGATGTTCTCTCCTTGGTTAAGTTAATGTGTTCGGTTTTTCCTAAGCACGGAGAAATTATCGGTCATGCGATGACGCAAAAGAATTCCCATAATAAGAAAACCATATTTGCGAAAACGCACAGCCCATGGTTGTGCAATCGCGCCAGGAGATACGCCCGCTACAGCATACCGCTTCTTAACAACACGTCCTAAAACCGGAAAATTTATATAAAACAATAAATTAGCATATTATTTCTAAGAGGGGATACTTCTCTCTGCAGCAAACTCTACCGCGGTTGGAAATTATGTAGAGTCAGGCTTCCGCAGCAGGCAACTCTACCCAGAACCGGCTACCACGGCTCTGGCTGCTGTTTAAACCTATGCTTCCACCCATAGCCTCGATTAGGTTCTTGCACAACGCCAAACCAATTCCAGTACCTTCGACGGAACTCAGTGGCGAATTTGCCCGTTCAAAGTACTCGAAGATAAGCTCCAGCCGATCGTCAGGTATACCCATGCCGTTATCTTCAACCGAGATCCTGACCAATTTTTTAGTTTTCTTTTGCGCGTGGATAAAGACACTACCACCTTTGCGATTGTACTTTATAGCGTTGGCAACCAAATTGAGTATGATCTGTCTCAGTCGATCGGCGTCTGCAATAACGCACTCATTCATAGATAAATCTCGTCCAAGGCTAATATCTTCTTTTAATACCAAGGGACGCAACGCTGAAAAGACATCGTCAATGACGTCGGCTACCAGAACTTTTTCCGATCGAATGCGAAACTTACCCTCTTCCAGTGCGGCAAATTCCAATATATCGTTTACTAAGATCAAGAAGTTCTTACTCGCCAGTTCAATCTCACTCACATAGTCACGCAGAACATCATTATTTTTAATATCATCTTCAAGCATTAACAGCTGTGCAAAGCCATTTATGGCATTAAGTGGGGTACGAAACTCATGGCTTACCGAGGTAAAAATTCGGCTGCGTGACTGAATAGAAAGTTTTAACTGAAGGCGGAGAACATTTGTCCATCCGATAAGAAATCCTGCTGTATTGCTGATAATAAGGGGGATAACAAACGATTTTGGTTCAATATTTTCCAGAACGATACTGAATTGGATAAACACTGGAACGGCAAAAAAACAAAGCGTTAGCAACCACCCCTTTAAGAAGGTTTTTAATTCTCGGCTATCCAAATTATGTTTGTTCATTCACACAATAGTAACGACCACTGCCCGAGATGCTAGTTACAATAAAATGCGGACAGAAATTGTATTACCTATAGAAGTTAAATCTTTAATCAGGCGCAAATCATGCCAGTTCGATTCACCGGATATGAAAGCTATCACCGTGGGGAAACTGTGCTTTTGGTACCTTACTGCCTTAAAGACAACTCCCTCGATCGATGAGCCATCCAGTCTGCGTAAGTCGCAACTAAGCTGGTTTTAATTGATTGCATGCGGGTCTTTCGGAACCCAGACATTGCAAATATATTACTGCGGAAACATCTCCCGCAACTTATCGCGGTCGTACCACCATTCATCACCTGGTACGAGAGCGTTAATGACTTTGCTCAGTCTCGGTAGAAAAATACTGGGATCTTTGAGTTCGAGTTTTTCCATCCAGAAGTCCATTACATCTTGCGTATCAACCTGACTGTGGCCACGTGCAACATGGGACAGCAAACTAGTACTAAGGAAATTCAAATTCTCGAATTCTTCATCGGAGGCACGGAGGCCGACGAGATAATGCGCGGTAGCTGCAGCGACGGCGGCACCATCGGCGGTGGGTGGTGTTTCATCGACAAAATGTTCCAACAAGGAGATGCTAACTTCCGGATGCACCGGGAAAGAAACCGCCAACCAGATACCATGGATCAGCGCTTTGATTGGCTCTTCCTGCTCTGATTGGTACATGACATCGCAAATCTCAGCCGCCTGTTGCCAATGATTATTCTCTACTAACACATCGAATGCTGCGCGACCGTCTGGCCAGATATCCTTCTTTTTACCCAGAGCCAGTAGTACATGCGCCTTTTCCAGGGTGAGCAGAGCTTTATCCAATGGCGTGCCGTCTTCACCCAGGGATTCGATTCGATTGTTCACATCCTTGAGTTTCGCTTCCATTTCAAGGCGTTGATCTAAATCGCTTCCTACGAATTTGTCGTTGTTTGGGTTGAATCTTTTTATTTCGGCCATGGTAATACTCTTTTTCTATGCGGTAATGTTTGCGTGATCGCCTATGATACCGGCTCGTTTGGATAAAAACGACCATACTTTTTGCGAGACAAATAGGAAAGAGCGTTCCGTTATCTGTTTAATAAAATGCGTCTTTTACCACCCAACCAAGGTAAAGCCCGATACCGAAAACACTATGCATGGATAGGCTTATTAATCGAGAAACCATCGGTTTAGGCGCCAGCCTTGCAAAACAACCATATCCAAGACCGGGCTGTAGTATCAACCAAGGAACGGATACCGTAGCCAGACCAAACGTAATGGCTGACATTAGGCTCGGGCTATCTTGAACGATTATCAGGTAGACAAATGCGTAAGCCAAGCCAACGACATAATGGAATACCCAGCCTACAGCTAACTCATGATTTATCTTGCTGCTACTGGAAATTGGTCGATGCATGAACCTTCCTTTAGGCAAATGGCCAAGCCATCGGCCAACCATGGCCCAGTTTGTTGTGGGTAACTTGAAGCTTTTACTTAAGAAGACGGCCCAAATATCCATGGTAATAGTTGCAACGACTCCCACTACTAATACTGTTGACACCATGTCCATATCGTTCAACATCGCTTCCAACCGGATCCTTTGCGACCGCTATCGTTATGCAATAATACACATTACGTCTAACTTGAACACACATGTCTAGCGTTTTTCTGAATCAGAGACATTATCTTCATCATCTTTAAACATAAAAATAACTACCGAGTTTTGGAAGTCGATTTGATCAAACAATTCTTCCATACACTTTCTTGTATTTTCATCTGTAGGATACCCGCAAAACCTTGGCGCGGAGGTGGCATAATCGCCGATAATTTTCACACGTTTGATAATGTGTGGAAACCGTCGTGAGAGTGAATTTGACTTTTAAATCCTGTTGAAAGATGCAAGGCCTCACATACCTCAGCTTCTTTATGTTTTTTCTTGTTTGTCGCGCAATATTCTCGTTTCGTTCACGAACAACTTGCTGCCTTGAATAACCTCAGTGTGGTAAATAATTTACGCATTGTTCTCCAATGACAGATATTCCTGGCATAACTATTTTTCAACCCCCCCAATATAAGCAGACTATAGCGCTCGGCAATAGTGTCCGCTACACTAGTAACGGCTCATTCAGAGCCATTTGAAATTCTGGTGAAGAGACAACGACTTAAGATGGACAATGAGAATCTAACACCGGAATTTCAAGCAAATAGCACACCTCAGTCATCGTTTGCCAGAATTTTCTCGCTTTTGATAAAAGCAGCGCTTGCTTCAGCGATTTTGCACTTTCTATTTATCTACTATTTCCCTTTAGATTTCTTTGATCGTCTCTTTTCTACTGAAACACCGTCCGGGCTGCATACACCGTCTGCGCCGGAAGCCATAAATATAAATCTTTCTGCTGGTACATCCTCACAGACAACAGAGCAAGAAATAGGCAATTCGAACGATTCACCAGAGGCGAGCCAGGCTGATTCTGGTGGATTAGATGGCATTGACAAAGACAAATGGGGTGAACTGCTAGAACGACTGGAAAAGAATACGGGATTTCAGCAAGGCTTTCATCAGACCTATGAAAACTTTTTGCCTAATACGGAAGTGGGCAATGCCTACAAGTTTCGTGACCGCAAACACGAGGATATCGTGATCAAGGAGGTCTTTCCTACTATCCACGATATCGAAAAACCTTTTCACGAGATTCTGAAGCAAGCCAACAAGAAAATGAAAGACTATACCGAACGAAATGACATCATTGAGGCGTTTCGCGATCCGCTGACAGTAAAAAAGAGTTCACTCGAAATTCGATTTAAAGCTGAAGAGGAAGTCGAAGGTACTCCCGTTCTAAACTTTCCTCCCGCAGAACGGCAAGCATATTTCGACAAAACCCTGGCAGAGGACAAAACAAAGCAACTCGGCGACTTTATTCAAAAATATTTCAAATACGACCCAAACAAAGGTGATTTACCCATAGCAACCAGAGAACTTTATTATCAAAATCTGGAACGCTTGCTTTATTCATTTAGCACCGACAATACCTATTTTTATTTGGACTATTATCTCGAAAATTTGAACAAAGAGGACTTTCTATTTAATGCCCTCGATCAAGTGTCCAAGCTAGACGGCAGCAAAACGGCGACCGAACTCTTGTTCATACTACAAGAACTATACGACATCCAACAGCGTGCCTGGAGAGTCTATTTTGACTTTGGTAAGACATATGAAAAAATCTCCAAGGAAAAAGGAAACCGACTTCGCGTGGAAACCCTGCGAAGAGTTGATGAGCGTTACAAGCCGGTGTTGGAATCAAAGAATTTGACCAACTATGCTGAGCTTCAGAAAAAGTATCTCCAGAGACGACTCGAGATTACCGATCACATTATCAACAATACGCCAAATAGATACCGCATACATGATGCACAATTCGCACAGGCTTCGGTTTTGTGGGAGATGGGCGTACTTGAAAATAATAGCGTAAAGATTAATCAAGCCATTCAAACCTGGAACTCACTCTTAAACCAGGCATCACAAAATACACTTTCAGATATTGAAAAGGAAGAGTTTACAAACCTGCCCTTCTTATTTGAAATCGAAAAGCATTTGACTAATTATCAGAGATCACCTGATAGATTCAAACCCGCTCTCGCACAAAACATAAGCGCGCTGCTCACGCGAAAGGACGCGAAACGGATTGCCGAAAAACATGCGCGTGAGATGAGGCTGTTGTGGTCGGATAATCGGTAAGATTGCTGGTGCTTGATTCGAGATTTTACCTTTCTATTGAACCCTGAAAACTTGGGATAGCATTTATATTATCTACCCAGGCAGCCTTAGTTGAGCAAAAGACATTTACCTGAGGATTAAAATCTGCTGGATTTCTCAACGCTCCGAAAAATATAAGACTCAATCCCGGCAGGCGAAAATTCTTGTTGTAGATTGGGCTTCCGCAATCAGAACAAAAGTACTTAATACCTACATTGTCAGCCTCATACTGTTTTAGCGAGTTTTCACCTTTGGATAACTGAAGTTCGTTTTCAGCCACCGCAATATAGGTAGAAAACGCGGTGCCATTTCTCTTTTTACAATCATCACAATGGCAGTTGACCACCATTTTAGGCTTACCGGTTAGTTCAAAATGTATATTTTCACAATAACAGGAACCGCTGATTTTACTGCTCATGATCCATTTCCCTTTCATTCGCCATTTCAGAATGTAATATGTTATGCATAATTATGATATGTTCAACAACATATCAAAATTTTTAGGACTAAGACATGCCGCCGTACGGGCTTGATAAGATTGCTGATTGAGGCCTTTGAATAGCGCAGTGGCCACCATTCCTCAGCCAGCAAGTGCAAAAAATACCATTGGCGGATTAGCTACGCCGCGATTTTTGATCATAAATAGCTAACTCCATCTTGAATATCATAAAAAATACCATCGGGATTCCCTACGGATCTTATATATTTATGGACATGAGCGAAAAACTCCCTTTTGCGACTCTTTCTTTTATCCATTTACGATATCTTCAGGAATTTCGGGACCATCATCAACGCTAGCCCAATACCGAACAATGCGTAAGCACTGTCGACTGCATAAGGAAAAATCATCAAGGCTATGCCACATATCAACACAACAAAATTCGCATTTCGTTTACCATATGCAAAATAGGCCATGCCGATCACGCCAAACATAAGACTAAAAAACAATGACCATGCATCGGACATGACAGACATTCTCCTATTTAGGTGTTCTCAATATGTAGACACAACTCCCGCAAAACCACGATTTTCTGGTCCCAATATTCACTTTGTAGATGTTTGTAGCCGATGTACTCGGCATTCTCTGCATTGATCGCCATGACCCATATCACGGCAACGATTTCAAACAAAGGGATGGCGGCCAATTCATCCTCATCAAGTCTTCTTATCTGCTGATATCCCTCCAGAAAGGATGCCCTGATGTCGGAGGCCTTTTTGTGTTTGTAAAGCGAAGAAAAGAGTTTTGCTATCTCGAAGGAACGGTAGCCATAGCCACACTGGTCGAAGTCAAAAAGGGTTATTCTATCGTCAAAGTTGATATGAAAGTTATTGGCGTTTATATCGCCGGCACATATTCCATATTTGCTGCCACTTCGATCGAGTCCGGAAAGTTTTGGATAAATTTCCTCACGCAATTCACACAGAAAATCATAGTCGCAGTCATCAAGAAAGGGTTTAATCAGACCTAAAGAGCGATCGACAAGGTAGGAGAAATCGAGTTCCTGCCCTTGGACAGAAGGAACAAATTTGTCGGCATGCAGATGCATTTGAGCAACCACAGTACCCAGCAGGTTTGACTCCTCAGCAGTCAGATCTTTTCCCGGCGCATTTCCTTCGGCATAACGAAACAAGGCGAAAAACCTTTCACCCTCGGACGTCTCTAAACGGAAGCAGGATTTATTATTGATCGTAGGGACGAGACGCGTTACCGATGCATTCTTCCCATTCAAGAATTTAACAAGCTCCAGTTCAAACTGAATTTCTATCTCGCTGCGCCAAGTATTTCGATAAACACGGAATATATACTGCTCAAAGTTACTGGTGAGTATGTAGTTGTCATGTAGCCCTGCGACATAGAAATGACAGTCGAGATCGCCATCAAGAGAGTAGTGGTCTTGTGCGAGTCGGATGACTGATTCAGAGGCAATCCTGGTATACGAATAGTGTAAGGATGTCATCTAGTGAATTCCGGCTTAGTGTGGACTTAATGTAGGATAAACAGAAAAAGGATTCTATTCCCGTTTTAGATCATAGAGCAAAATGCGGGGAAGTCCTCGCTTTTGGTTTCAATAGAGATTCGCTTTCTTTTAAATGTCTCGACAAATTCTAATCCCTTTTTGCTCTCTGACCCTGGCTTTCCCCGTAAAGCGCGTTAGTTCATGGGGAGAAATAATTCATGCATGGGTAGCGAGTAAGTGGCTCTGCAGAGGCAAACCGCCTCTTTTTATTCCACATAATTGGCAGGTGAATATTAAAATGTGTCTTGGACAGGCGTGACGAATAACTTGGCTAGGGAGAACGCTCGCGCTTTCGACAAATAAACTTGCTATAACCTTCCATCTTCAATTCTGCGCTCTGTAAGTCAAAATACCTTTGGAAAAGAGCGGATTGCATCGCAGTTAGCGCGTAAAACAATCAATACTACACCCCCATGGCGCTCGCTAAGCTCCGAATAAACCTAAAGATTTTCAGGCAATATCCGCCTAACTATATAGTGTCAGCGCGCATAGAAAACAAAACAGACTTGGTAATGCCTAAAACAAACAAATTACGCATATTTCATCTGGGTATACGCCAGAAAGTGTTAATGGTGCTGCTAACCGTTTTACTTTCAGCACTAACGGCTAGCGGCTGGTTTGCCCTGCAACAGGAAAAGGACAGTGCTCAGAAAGAGATCAATCAACGGGGTGTCGATATTGCCCGGTTCGTTGCGAAATCGCTAGCGTTTTCAGTGGTTGGCTATGACTATCACACGATTCAACTACTTCTTGAAGAAATTGTCAGTTCTGACGAGATCAGTTATGTCCGCGTCACTAATGCAAAAGGCAAGGTAATGAGCCAACAGGGCAAGAAACCTGATGCCAATGCAAAAAACACATTCAATTTTGAAGAAGACATCCTTTTGGACGACTCAGTTGTGGGCAAACTTGTCCTAAGTTTCAACTCTGAAAAAACGGCCCAACAACTTGAGTCGCGAAAATTTAGTTTAGTCACCCGTGAAGCTTTCATTATTCTCATGATTGCAATTGCCGAATTTGTGGCCTTGTCATTCCTCATCATACATCCCGTCAAAGTTATTTCCGAGTCTCTTGATAGAGGCGTTGATAACAGAGGAAATGTGGTCGCCGAAATTCCTCTGAATTCCAAAGATGAATTTGGTCAATTGGCGAACAAATTTAACGAGCTTGGAAAACAACTCAACCAAGCGAACTATCAACTACAGGAAAAAATCGACCTTTCTGACGCGCGACTTCGGGAAACCAATATTGCATTACAAAAACAATCTGACGAACTCAAGCGTATGAATGAAGAGTTTCGCATCCTGTCGATAACCGATGCACTAACCGGCTTATATAATCGACGTCATTTTGAAGAATTGATCGCAGTCGAAGTCAGTTTGACGGCGCGGCATGGAGACAATAACAGTCTCATGATCATAGACATTGACCATTTCAAACGAATCAATGACACGTACGGCCATTTAACCGGAGATAGCGTTCTGAAAACGGTGGCGAATGTGCTAAAGACTGAGTTACGAAAAACCGATGTACTGTGTCGCATCGGTGGGGAGGAGTTTGCTGTTCTTTGCAAACGGGCCGGTAGAGAAGAGGCGATGATTGTGGCTGAAAAACTTAAGAAGGCGATCAATAGAGCCGTCATTGACGTAGGCGACCACATCGTCACAACCACTGTCAGCATAGGCGTGGCTACCATACCGGATGAGCAAGGAACGGATAACGTTGATGCCTTCTATCGGAATGCCGATGCAGCATTGTATTACTGTAAGGAAAATGGACGAAATCGCCATTTTCATTTTTACGACTTGCCTGTTTCGGAACAATTCAGACAAACCGGAAACATTTCACGAAGCTAAAGGAGAGGATTAATGCTAATAGCTGCAAAACGACAGTGGATGGCCCTCATCGTAGGGCTTGTATTTTCCTCAATAGCAACTGCGGAAGCGAAGAAAGAAATCATTCTAGGATCTGTGGCAATGGATATTCCTGCGGTGATGTATAAAAGACTAACGCCATTAACCGACTATTTAAGCACTGAATTAGGTTTACCTGTAACGCTCAAATTGTCTCCGAACATGGGCGCCGCCATTAATGAAATCGCAGATGACAAGGTGGACATTGCCTATCTCACACCGGTTGCCTATTTGAAGGCGCACAAAAAGGGTAAATCACAGATTATTGCGAAGACTGTAACCAACGGCAAGGCTTCGTTTCAGCTCATGATTGTGGTCAAGCACGACAGCCCAATAAAGATTGTAGAAGACTTGGCCGGTAAATCCTTTGCCTTTGGCGACAAAAAGGCCCTCTTGCAACGCGCTGCTGTAGTCGGGTCGGGTATTCAACTGGAAAAGCTGGGTTCTTATGAATTCATTGGACACTACGACAACATTGCGAATGCCGTATTGCATGGCGATTTTGATGCGGGAATATTAAAGGATACTACCGCCTTCAAATGGGAAAAAAAGGGATTAAGAATACTGTACGCTTCGCCCAATCTTCCGCCTTATAATATTGCCGTGAGCAAAAAAGTAGATCCGACAATGGCCGCCAAAATCAAAAAGGCCTTTTTGGCATTGAATAAGGAAGATGAAAACCACTTGTCGGTCATCAAGGCCTTGGACAAGAAGTACGACGGGTTCGCCGATACCAGCGATGAGGAATATGATGTCATCAGGCGCTTGATAAAGCCGTTTAACAAATAAGTTTGGGTCGCCATACTGGAACGATTACGAGGACTTTGCAACCAACAGTGTTAGTATCGTTCTGGAGCAAGCCCTCGCGGGGTTCGACTTATGGGCGCAAGTGCAATAACCCAAGGAATTTCTGACGAAAACGCAACATACTGGATTTAGCCCAATGCCTTCCGCAGTGTTCCCTCTACTTTTTTCGGTCTTATGCTTCCAACCAATATCGTTTCACAATTATTAAACACTGCCAAGCGATGGATAGCTTGGGTAAATGGCTTAACAAACCGATCATGGTCTAAGTCTTTTGCTTCGATGTGTAAGCTGATTAGCTCAAACTTCCCGGTGTTTCGATGTGCTTTGCAGTCTACCCGACCGACAAAATTCTCGTCATAAAGAATCGGAAGACAAAAATAGCCGAACTGGCGTTTTTCCTTGGCTACGTAACATTCCATTTTGTAGTCAAAATTAAACAGGCGCTGAATTCTGTCACGGTGAATGATGGCGTTGTCGAATGGCGAAAGCAGTTTGACGTTTGCCGCCGGGCGCTTGAGCTTGGCATCAAGATTCGTGGTGGTTGTGTACAATACAGGGCCACTGTCGGCTGAGATCTTAGTTAATGCCCCTTGCTCGATTTCATTTTGAATAAGATCAGTAAGCGCATTTCGCAGCGTCTTGCCCTGTCTCAAATGAGTTAATTGTTTGAGCGTCGTGAAACCGTAGGCGCGGATCGTCGTATCCAGCAGGTATTCAGCAAATTCGTGTAGCGTAGGCTCCGCGGTTTCGACCGTGTCTGGTAACACTCTCTCCCTCAGGTCGTAAACTTTTTCCATCCCCTCGCGGCCTGTAACCATAAGCTCGCCCTGCATGAACAGCGTCTCTAGCGCGAGTTTGCTAGGCTTCCAATTCCACCAGCTTCCGCTACCGCGCTTTACCACATCAAAATCTCGTGCCTTTAAGGGACCATCCAGACGAATTCGTTCCATGACATGATTGAGATATTTCTTTTCTGCCTTTGCCAAATAGGGAAACTCACCACGCTTTACCGCCATCATCTGCGGCATGGCATATCGATAGTCTCTCATGGGTAAATACGATGCCGCGTGATACCAATACTCAAATGCCTGTCGTTCCGCGACTAAATCGTATAAGTGCGATGGTTGGTAGTCCGGAATACGCGTCCATAGTGTGTGGTGATGAGCGCGTTCAATCACGGCAAGGGTGTCGATTTGTATGTAACCCAGATGCTCCAGGGCATTAAGGGCCGCTTGCTTCCCCTTCCCGTAAGGACGAGCGGATGACAGTCCTTGCTGTTGCAGGGTTAAGCGACGTAGATGATTGAGCATAAGGTTGGTATGAAGCAATTTACCAAAACAATACTACTCCTTCAGATCAGCCCTGGTCTGCGTTCCAACATTCTCTATCGACAATATGTATGTCACCAGTCGTTCCAGGTGTTCCTGCGACACTCGATTGCCGTGTGCAGGCATCTGTGCGCCGCCGGTAATGTCGTTCCAATTCCCATTTCCGCCACGTCTGATTTTATCGATGAGATATTCCTTCGCATCCGGAGAATTACGGTAACGTTCCGCTACGAGTATCCACGCAGGTCCCACGATAGATGCCCCTAAATTGTGGCAATTGATGCATCCATTCACGTGGGCGATCGTCAGTATGTCTGCCGACTCGTGACGTTGCGTTATTGAGTCGCGATCCTCACGATTTCCGCAGCCTGATAACAGCATAATCGTAATTATCACAATAAGCTTGTGCCGCATTGCTATCATCTATGTTTGTCCTTATGGTGTTTGCGTAGGAAAGGAAAAATTGACTATAAAGCGGGGTCAGATAACATCTTTATGTGGTTTTTATAATTTTTGATTCCTCGCGAACCAGGCAAGTTTTAACGCTTCTTCCAACCACGCCAGACGTTGAGCAGGCGTTGATTTGAGAGCGTCCTCTATCTGCGCACGCTCTGTTGCTGCCCGCGAACCGAAATCACTTGCCTGTGTGTTGGATTGACTATCGTTTTGCTTTTTCATTGGCTTTCTTGATCAGTTCCAGTTTCCCAATATCATCCTAATCTAACGGAAGACGAGAACATCGTATAATTGTTTCAAAAAATAAAAGCAAATTTTCTTTGAGCCCGCTTGCGCTATTTCGAAAGCTTTGCACTCGCAATGCGATTCAGGCTTATGCCGGATTCCGCTGCTTGAACCGCCAGTTGTCTATGGATCTCGGGGGGAACTCTCACCATGAACTTGCCGCTGAATGTTTTTGTCGATAGCGGCTCTGGCACGTGTTCGCCGTTGGTTTTTAATTCGTCAATGGTTTCGTTGACCAGCGTCATGATTCCTTTCAGGGCTTTTTCCTGGGTTGATTCAAGCCAACTCAGACCAGGAAACTCGGCACATAGTCCAACATATTCCTGATCTTCTTCCGACCATAATACGCGATAGGCATATTTATCCTGGATTTGCTTAGCGGCCATCGCTCGCCTCTATCTTCTCTATTATTAACAATACCTGTTTCACCTGATATGCCTTGGCCTTACCCTTATGGTTTTGGATATTCACCCTCGGGTCGCCCGGCCACGGGGTCTTGAACACGCAGTGACTGCCTCCGCTTTGGCGCGGCTCACCGAAGTAGTGCACACATACCTTCTTCAAGTCTTTGAAAGTCTGCCCTTTTGGGCTGTTTTTCATAGACTTAAGGATTTCTTCGATATCCGCCATCGCTAGAATATAGTATCAATAATGATATCGTCAAGAAGGGGAGAGTCTTTAGGGGAAAACCCTGACGATGGGGAGACACCCGTTTCTTTTGGACTGCCAAATTCTGATGTCGAACCGGCTTTTCTCGAATTTTTATCTGTCTCCAGAGCATCCCTGTCGACGTTGATGCTCAGCAGGATGAAATCGATGAAAGCAGAAAAACTTGGAACAGAACACTTCTGTTTTCCAGACATAGCTACTTCCCTGTTATTTTTGTTTTGAAGTGGCGCTGACTATGAATCGTTTTGCTTAAGCTCAACTCTTTGGAATGCCGGAAGATTTGAATGCGACTTTTTCATCAGTTGTAAATCACAGGCCTCGTATTTTGTGTACATGCGTTTGAAGGCTCTTCCTTCTTTTGTAGCATTGTCTTCCGCTTTAACTATTTTCCTAACTCCTCAAAAAGGCCCACAATGACTCATAAACCCAACCGAGCCCCTCCCCCATGACCAACATCGAAACCAAACAACACCACCCCATCGCACTCCACCACCTAGGCTTTCGCCCCTTCTTTCTCCTAGGCAGTTTATTCGCCCTAGTAAGTATTGCCCTCTGGACGCTTCAATATCATTTTTCAATCGCCATACCCGCCATTCCTCAGTACCCGGCTGTAGTCTGGCATGGGCACGAGATGGTTTTTGGTTACGCCATGGCGGTAGTTGGCGGTTTTTTATTAACCGCCGCGCGCAACTGGACCAATGTACAAACCTTACACGGCGCACCTCTGCTCATACTGGCCGGTACCTGGCTGCTTGCCCGCCTGTGTGCCTTTATCGACAGCGCTTATGCCATGCAGGCGATGATCCTGCTCGATATCGGTTTCGATTTCCTTTTATTCCTGTCGATACTCTACCCGATAGTCAAGGTACGCCAATGGAGCCAACTCGGCATTTGCCTGCTGGTCTTGCTCATTGGTCTGTCCAATCTGCTTTTTTACAGCGGCCTGACCGGTTACACCATTGCCGGGATTGAAAGTGGACTGAAGGCAGGATTGTATTTGATCGTCATCTTGATCCTGCTCATGGGCAGACGCGTCATCCCGTTTTTTATTGAGAAGGGCGTCGATGAGCCGGTGAAGCAAAAGAATTATTTGTGGTTAGACAATGTCGTCATCGTGTTGGCGATAGCCTTTGTCATCTTTCAGGTGTTCGCTTTTCAGGTATTCATTGGGGCAAAACACATCGCGAGTCTGTTGGCGATAGTCCTCGTGTTGTTACACAGCTGGCGTCTGAGACTCTGGCATACGCCGGGCATCTGGAAAAAACCGTTGTTGTGGGTACTTTATATCGCGTATGGCTTTATCGTGATCGGATTTTTATTGGTCGCGCTGGCTAACCAGGGTTATATCAGCCCAGCACTGACGACACATGCGTTTGCTTATGGTGGAATTGGTTTGATGACGATAGGCATGGCGGCGCGTGTTGCGCTCGGGCATACGGGGAGAAATGTTTTTCAGCCGCCGGGGATTTTGTTTTGGGTGTTTCTTGCTGCCGCTATCGGTGCGGTTGTCAGGGTGTTTTTGCCTTTGGTAAGGCCGGACATGATCAGCGTCTGGATCGGGCTATCGCAAGGGTGTTGGATGCTTGCTTTTGGGGTGTTTAGTTGGGTGTATGTGCCGATGTTGGTTAAGGGGAGGGTTGATGGGAGGTATGGGTAGGGTGAGCCATGAGGGGTACCGTCGGAGTCTGTTCCCTTTTATCATCTTCTTATCCATTGACCATAGCTCAATCGCCAATATCAAAGACAGGATTAAACAACTTATTAGGACCGACCTCCATATCGCCCACAAAACGTATTACATCAGCGTGTATTTTTTGCCAATCTTTTAGATAGGTTTTATGAAATCTATATTCCAATACCACGTTCCCCCACACCGGGAATTTTGTTTCGCAACTGGGAGAGAACGCTCTTCCCTCTTCAGGATTAGCATCGCATTCGTAGTAAATAAACTCATTTTCCTTTGTAGATATATACAGTTCCTTTTTCCAAAGACTCCCCATATAGTTCAAATTGAATTTCGAAGAAATTGGTTTTTCCTCGGTGGTGAGACCAAGGAGACGTTTTTGACGTTGAATGTACTCTGCCTTGTTACCACGATCACCGAACTTTCCTAACGAACTTTGATTCAGGTTTTCTACGATATCAAGCGTTATACGAATTCTTCTACCCATACCATTTTTGTTCGACGTAAACTCTTCTTTATTTTCCATGGATCTTCCCTCAAAGTCGGGTAGCAATGCAAGGAAGTCTATACCGGTTACGTTCTTTCCTTTTCGATGTGTTGCTCACCAATATTTCAACGGAACACTAAATTCCGCGCCGTCAATAGATACTGTCATTGTTTTTTTTAAATCTTCTTCGTCCCATCCATATCTCTGCTGGTCATTAAAGGCTATCGGTAATACGACTAACGCAAATATGATTGCCAGTTTAGTGCCTGCATGGGCCATTGATCTACGGTTTTCTCGGAAATTAAGCAAGCCCTTGAGTAGGGCATAAAGCGCAGCCAATGAAACGGAGATCAATATAAGGTATGAAATTAGAACTACTATGAATTTTCCGGTACGAAAAAGTGGTAAACCGCCACGGTCATCAAGGAATACTACGTGATATAACAATGGCAGAACCAATGCGAAAGCAATCCAAAAATAAGAGCGATAAGTCTTCATACTTTTTCTTTATTTAAGCGAAACACCGGCTGACCACCAATAATTTCGCTTTTGCTAGAGCGACTTTTCTATTTCCCTCTACGTTCTATTTCCTGTTCGAGAACCACTCTCGTAGTTTCTCGCTTTCAGTAATTTTCTCCAACAACAGGAGATTCACATTCCATTCTTGGACCTAATCCAGCTTATCATTTCGTTCGTACGATTATTCCATGGTTCGCGTGTTCACGGGTTAGAGAAAACGTGTCTATATAGTGTCTTTATGTTTATCGAGTGACGAATCTAGAGGCTTTAGGTAAATTCAGGTATTTCCATACGTCAATCTACAAGGACAGCTGGTTGAAAAGACCGTTTCCGAGTTGGAACCATTTGCCCATTCACTGACTGGCAACAGAGTGACCGAGTTTTCCACAGCGCGATGTCTGTCGGATGCTTGCTTTTGGTGTGTTTAGTTGGGTGTTTGTACCGACGTTGCTTAGGCGCTCGGGCCACGTTCATACCACAAAAACCCCAAACCCTGTAATATCAAAGCATGCATTCACTAGCCACCCTAATCACCGGATATTCAATTTTCGCTGCCCTGGTCATTGGTCTCACCCATTTCCGTTCAGAGAATTACTTTGAAAACCGATTATCACAACTTACTGGGATTGCCCTGGTAAGTGTCCTTGGCTTAATACAACTATTACACGCCGGCCTATTGCTTGGTGTCGCAGATCTCATTCATTCGCTGATATACCTTGGCCTGCTTTTTTGTGTGGCGCCGCTATTCTATTTGTTCAGCATGCCCTTACTTCACGCGAAATCCGGCGCAGGAAGGTTTGCATTCATGCATTTCTTGCCTATCTTCCTCGCTTTCCTTGTCGACCCTGAACTGGCACTTCCGCTCGCCTTTGCTTTCGGATCTGGTTATTTAGTCTGGTTGATTAAAAGCATTTACGGCTTACGTATGCAGCGGAGTCGCTTCAGGATTGAAATAACGATTTTGGGCATGGTGATTTTGGTGGCATTCGGTGTAGTCACCCTGGTACTCACGCTTCCCAAATCAAACGAACAGCTTTTCTATGAACTCTATGCCATCGCCATTGGCCTGGGCTTTTTGTTAACGAGTATCTTGCTACATCTAAAGCCAAGCCTGGCGAGCGATGTCGCGGAAGTAGCGCGGGAAACCTATGCCGTATCAACACTCGGCCAGGTCGATTGTGGCAGGGCACTATCGCGGCTCGAGACCCTCATGCAGACCGAGCAAGTCTATACCTCACCGGAGTTGAAGCTGGAACAGCTGGCACAACAGCTCGATTTATCGGGTCACCAGCTTTCAGAACTGATCAATACTCGCTTGGGCAAAAACTTTTCCCGCTATCTCCGGGAGGTCCGAGTAGAGGCCGCCAAGGCCATGCTCACCAATGAGCCCTCTGCCTCAGTACTATCAGTCGCCTTGAGCGTAGGATTCGCCACCCAATCCAACTTTTATGATGCCTTTAATGAGATATGCGGCATGACGCCCGGCAAATATCGAAAAATCAAAAAGATATAGTCTAGCTCGCCAGTCCAATTTCTTACCTTTTATTCCAGAATGATCAAATCGGAGGCTTAGTCCGACACCTTCACCTAGTCTGTGGACATCAAACCCCGGATTTAGGTGATCTATGAACATTTTGCTCACTGGCTCATCAGGCTTTATCGGTCAACACCTGACCAGGAAACTCACCGCCGCCGGTCATCATGTGGTGGGGGTCAGTCGTCGTGACGGCGTCGACTTCAATAATATGCTCAGGCCAGCGGACTGGCATCCCAACCTGGACGGAATCGATGCCGTGATTAATGCGGTAGGCATTATCGCAGAAAAGAAAGGGCAGTCTTTTCTAAACCTTCATCATCTCGCCCCTGTCGCCTTGTTCCAGGCCTGTGAACAAAAGGGAATTAGGCGTGTTATCCAGATTTCCGCTTTAGGTGCGGATGATAGTGCATTCAGCGCTTATCATTTGAGCAAAAAAGCGGCAGACGAGGCGCTCATCACGTCTTCGCTAGACTGGTTTATTCTTCGCCCCTCCCTTGTTTACGGTCCCGGCGGGGCCAGCACCGCCATGTTTGAAGCCATGGCATCGCTGCCGTTAATTCCGGTGGTGGCAAGGGGTCGGCAGATGATCCAGCCGGTGCATATCGATGATCTACTTGAGGTCGTACAGCTTTGTCTGTCATCCAATCCTACGCAACAAATCATTGATGTCGTTGGCCCTGAAGCCATTAGCTTTTTGCAGTGGCTACAGGCGCTACGAAACAAAAAAGGTAAACACAAAACGATATCGCTATCTGCGGCACTTTGGCTTGCCATGGCGGGCGCTCATCTATTGAAAGGGCTCATACCTATGCTGCACCCGGACAATCTCAGAATGCTGCAAAAGGGAAACACCGCTAGCCCGGACAGAATGACACAGCTATTAGGAAGGACACCGAAGCATGTACCTTAGTATCAAGTACTTTCATATCCTGAGTATGGTTCTGCTCTTTGGCACTGGCTTTGGCAGCGCCTTTTACAAATGGATGAGTGATAGAACGGGCAATATTGAGCATATCTATCATACCAACAGGCAAGTTGTACTTGCCGACTGGATATTCACCACGCCAACGGTCATTTTTCAACCACTGTCGGGTGTGCTCCTGGTTTATCTTCTGGACATCCCCATCACAACAGACTGGGTCATCACCAGCATCCTGTTGTTCCTGTTTGCCGGCATCTGCTGGTTACCCGTTGTTTGGCTACAAATAAAAATGCGCGCTCTGTCTCTTGTCGCATTGGAAACGAATACCCCACTTCCAGACCTCTACTGGCGTTACGCCCGGATCTGGTTTTGGCTAGGCATACCGGCCTTTAGCACCATGCTGGTTATCGTTTTTCTCATGGTTCATAAGTAGGAGACGGTGAATGAAGGCTCAGCACAATATCATGAAACTCGCACTCGGGGACCAATGGCAAGCCCTGCCCCCACCACTCAAGCGGCACTACCAGGATGGCAACAATCAGGACATTGGCCACCTTGATGTGGAATACCCGGGGTTCATGCAGCCCTATCTCAATCTGTTGAAACTGTTTGGTGCCCTGGTGAACAAGCGAGGCGTTGGTATCAAGACCACCGTGAAAAAACAGTCCGGACATGACAGACAGTACTGGCGACGCACTCTACATTATCCCGATTCCCGACTGCGCACCTTTAATAGTCGTTGGATCTATGCCGGTGAAAACAAACTCATCGAATTCACTAATCCCATGCTTGGCCTAAAGATGGAGGTATGGGTGGAAGGAGAGGACCTCTATTACAGTGGACTCTGTTACATCATCAAACTGGGAAAACTGCATATACCTGTTCCTGAATGGCTGGTTTTGGGTCACACAACCATTGTAGAAAGGGCTGTTGATGATAGGCACTTTGAGATGGACTTTCGGCTGACGCATCCGTTGTTTGGACAGGTGTTTCGGTATTCGGGGAGGTTTAGGACGGAAAGGGAGGCAGGGGATTAGCTTTGGCGTCATCCGGCTTTAACTGAACGAAAGGGGGACCATTGAGTAGGCCTCTCTAATATTAGAAATAGTTGTTCGCTGACCTCGGTTTTCCGTTACAACACCGCCTTGGGCAGTAAAGCTTTTGTGTATCTCCCACGATACACAAGCGGCAATTGCGTATCATTTAGCTTTGCATTGGATACACAAACTGGACTACTATAGGCCCTAGTCCAATAATCCGAACAAGGTCATGGCTCAGCCGTACAATCCAGAACCTCTACCAATCAAAGAGTTAAGCAAAGATCAACTCTTTACGGCTGTTGGTGAGGCCAACGCTGCGCTTGCTCGTTACGACGGCTTGCTAATGGCCATGATTAACCCAGCGGTCATGCTCTCGCCTTTAACCACTCAAGAGGCCGTACTTTCCTCAAAGATCGAAGGAACACAGGCTACAGTCGAGGAAGTTCTCGAACATGAGGCCGGTCAGGAATATGACGAGGCAAAGAGCAACGATATCCAGGAGATCGGCAACTACCGCAAAGCTCTAATGCTCGCCAAGGATAGTGTAATGGATCGTCCCATTCGGCTGAGTCTGATCCGCGAATTGCATCGCATCCTAATGAATAGTGTACGTGGCGCAGACAAAGAACCCGGCGAATTCCGTAAGGACCAAAACTGGATCGGTGCGCCCGGCAGCAGCATTGACGAGGCCAGTTTTGTCCCACCAAGCCCACTGCAACTCATGGATCATCTCCAGGCCTGGGAGGCCTATCTCGATAGTGTCGATATCGATCCCATTGTGCAAACTGCCATAGTGCACGCCCAATTTGAATTGCTACATCCCTTCAAGGATGGAAATGGGCGTATTGGGCGCCTCTTGATACCGCTGTTTTTATATAGCAAGGGCCGCCTGGCCAGTCCGATGTTTTATCTGTCCGCCTATTTGGAACAACACCGCGAGGAATATTACGCACGTCTACGTGCGATTTCCCAAAAGGGTGACTGGACCGGTTGGTGCGCCTTTTTTCTGCGTGCGGTGACCGTCCAGGCAAACGAAAATGGCATCATCCTACGCGAGATTATGGCACTGCATGAAGCGACCAAAGTACAGATACGCGACATTACCCACTCGCCCCATAGCGCGCAACTGGTCGATGCCCTGTTTGATCGCCCCATTTTCACCGCGGCCGATATTGCCCGTCGTGCCGAGGTACCCAAACCCACCATGCACAAGCTGATCAATAGTTTGCTAGAAGAAGGGATCTTGCACACGGTGAGGCAGGCTGCTGGGCGTCGACCGGCGATACTGACCTTTGGCGAGTTGTTGAATACCCTTGAGCGTAAACAACTCGTGTAGATATATCTATGTAGGCCTGCACGAGCGATTGCGACTGCGAGCAATAAATTGAAAAAAAGAGAAACCCATGCCCACGTTAGATTGGATAGGAAAAAAGGCCGTCGTCAAACACCACAAGGAGGTGCCGTATCGCTTATTGGAGCCGGTGAAGAAGTATTCATACGGCGATCCCGACAGCGGCAACCTCATTGTACAGGGTGACAACCTGCACGCCCTCAAGGCGCTGCTGCCTCGATATGCCGGACAGGTGAAGTGTATCTATATCGATCCGCCGTATAACACAGGCAACGAAGGCTGGGTGTACAACGACAACGTCAACAGTCCTGAGATCAACAAGTGGCTGGGCGAGGTCGTGGGCAAGGAGGCCGAAGACCTGAGTCGGCATGACAAGTGGTTGTGTATGATGTATCCCCGTCTTGTGTTGCTCAAACAATTCTTGCGTGAGGATGGTGTTATATTTGTGTCCTTGGATGACAACGAGATATCTTCTTTACGCTTAATCATGGACGAGGTTCTTGGGCGCAAGAATTTCATAGCGACTGTGCTTTGGCAAAAGATATTTTCGCCGAAAAACTCGGCTAGACACTTGTCTGAAGATCACGACTATGTCGTTATCTATTCAAAGAACGCCGAAAAATGGAAGCCAAATTTGTTACCGCGTAGTGACGAGGCAAAAGCACGCTATAAGAATACCGATAACGACCCACGTGGTCCATGGACTTCCGGAGATTTACAAGCTAGAAATTATTATTCAGAGGGAACATATCCAGTGACGTGCCCATCTGGGAGAGTTATATCTGGCCCAGGTAAAGGGATGTATTGGCGGGTTTCCAAATTCAATTTCGAGCGAATGGATCAAGAGGGAAGAATTTGGTGGGGTGAAGATGGCAATAATATGCCTCGACAAAAAAGATATTTGTCTGACGTTAAAAGTGGAATCGTGCCACAAACCATGTGGTTCTATAAAGATGTTGGACACACGCAGGAGGCCAAAAAGGAACTTATAGAACTCGTGGATTTTGAAACCTCTGATGATGTCTTTATCACACCTAAACCCACTCGATTGATTCAAAGAATTCTCCAAATAGCTACGGACAAAGATTCTATAATTCTGGATTCTTTTGCTGGCTCTGGCACAACCGGTCACGCGGTACTAAAACAAAACGCCGAGGACGGCGGCAATCGTAAATTCATCATGGTTGAGATGGATGATGGAATCGCCAAGGACGTGACCACACAACGAATGCGCAATGTCGTCTCAGGCTATATCACCACAAAGGGAAAAGAAGTTGAAGGTTTAGACGGGGGTTTTCAATTTTGCAAACTCAGCTCCGAACCCCTGTTCGATCCCAACGGCCAGATCCGGGCCGATGTAACCTTCGAGCAACTCGCCGAGTTTGTGTGGTTCGCCGAGACCGGCAGTGGTTTTCATGGCAAGGCCAAGTCACCTCTGTTGGGCCTGCACCGAGGGCGAGCGGTGTATCTGTTGTACAACGGCATCCTCAAGGACAAGTCGGTGGATGGTGGTAACGTGTTGACCACACCGGTTTTGAATGTGTTACCGAAGCACCATGGGCAACGGGTGATATATGCTGCCGCCTGCCGTCTCGGCCAGAGTCGCCTGGACAAGTTGGGCATCGTGTTTAAACAAACCCCTTACGCGCTGGAGGTGTAACGTGACAGCCTTTACCCCGAAGAATTACCAGGCAGCGGTACTCGACAGCGTTCGGTTGTATTTTCAACACTGCCGTGAGTTGGCCAATGCCAACACCGCCTTTTATCAGACTACGCTTGAGTTGTGGGAGCGCGGTAGCAGCTATAATCCCATCGAGGGTTTTGCCAGCGATATGCCCTATTTTTGTCTGCGCGTACCGACCGGTGGCGGCAAAACCTGGCTAGCGGCCAAGTCGGTGTCGGCGATCAATACACACCTTTTGGGAACGGAACACAGCGTCATTTTATGGTTGGTACCCTCCAATGCCATTCGTGAACAGACGCTACGCGCACTCAAGGACAGACACCACCCCTATCACGAGGCGCTAAGAGAAGCCGGCACAGTGACGGTGCTTGATCTGGATGAGGCCAAGAATGTCACCCGCTCCACCCTGGATACCTCGACTACGATCATCGTCACCACGCGTCAGGCCTTTCAGGTGGACAATACCGAGATACGCAAGGTGTATGAATCCAGCGGTGCCTTGATGCACCACTTCGATAGTCTCAGCGGGGAACAGCGCGCCCATCTGGAAAAAGAAGATGGTGTGGTTCCCTATTCGCTTACCAACGTACTGCGCCTACGTAGGCCGTTTGTTATTGTCGATGAAGCCCATAATAGCCGCACCGATCTGTCCTTTGAAACGCTCGCCCGTTTTCAACCTAGTGGCATCATGGAACTAACCGCCACCCCGGACACCAAGACTCATCCCAGCAATGTACTACACAGCGTGTACGCCGCTGAGCTGAAGGGTGAACAGATGATCAAGCTTCCTATTCGGCTGGAAACAGAGCCAGACTGGCAGCGCTGTCTTGCCGATGCAATCGCCCGACGCGAGGAATTAAACAGCATTGCTACTCAGGAGCAACGTCAGGGTGAAGCCTATCTAAGACCTATTGTTTTGATCCAGGCTCAGGCGCGTCGCAAAGACCTGGAAACCTTGGATGTGGATACCGTACGTGAGGAGCTCATTCGCAATCACAATATTCCAGAGGCAGAAATTATCATCGCCACTGGAGATGAGAAAGGACTAGAAAAAATTGAGGTCGAATACGAAGAAGGTATATTGTCCGAAAAATGCCCCGTCAAGTTTGTCATAACGCAGCAGGCGCTTGCCGAAGGCTGGGATTGTCCCTTTGCTTATATTCTAGTGAGCATGGCCGAGGTTCGATCCTCAACCGCAGTCGAGCAATTACTCGGTCGAATACTGCGTCAACCAAATGCAAAACACCGCAAGAATGAAGCACTCAATCGCTCGTATGCTTTTGTTGTTTCCCGTGACTTTAATGCAACCGCTGAAGGTTTACGTGATCGACTGGTTGAGGGCGCCGGTTTTGATCGCAAAGAAGCAAACGAATTTGTTAATTCTGGCCGGCCTGATCAGGCCGTTTTTGACTTAAATCATCGCCGCGCTGTGGTGCGTCCGGTGGTTGTTATTCTGCCCGAAACACCCGAGATAAAAAACATACCCAAAGCAACGCGCGACAAACTCAGCTGGGATAAGAAAACGAATACGCTGACCATTAACAAGCCGCTGAGCGAGGACGAGACTGAGGAAGTAAAGGCAACAGTAAAGCAAGCTTCAACCATAGAGGCAATTGAAACCGCCGCCTATGAAAGCCGAACGACAGCGGTTGAAATCTACCAGACACCAGCACAACAGGGCATTCCTTTTCGGGTTCCACAATTCGCCTTAGTGGTCCAGGGTGAACTGGAATTGTTTGAGAACCCCGAACAACTTGATTACCCTTGGGATGTCACCCTCTATGACGCCCATCCCAATCAGGAAGAACTGGCAAGACTGGACTTGATTAGTAAAGTAGCTAGTGCCGGCGAACTTGATATTGATGAAAACGTCGGCGCTATGAAAGTCAATTTTTTTCGTGAGATGCAGCGTGATCTCGGCCTTGTCTATACGCCGGAACACTGGGATGAAGTAAGGCTTGCTACCTGGCTCTGCCGAAATCTTCCTGATCCTACATTGACACACGAGAGCAAACGAGCCTTCGTATTGGCCTGGCTGAACCATTTACTAGAACGTGAAGATATCGATCTGGCACGAGCGAATCAGTATAAATTCGAGATTAGGCGCTTATTAGAATCACGAATTAGTACGCACCGCAAGGAGGCCGCGAAGGCCGCCTTCCAACAAAATTTGTTTTCAGCGGGCGTAGAGGAAAGAGTTTCTGTTAGCGACGAGTATGCGTTTACCTTTGCACCACTTGCCTACGCACCCAGCGCAGACTATGACGGAGAATACGGACACTATGATTTTCGTCATCACTATTACGGGCGAATTGGTAGTTTTGACTCCAAAGAGGAGTTTGAGTGCGCGGTTTGGCTAGACCAACAGGCCGAGGCAGGACGGATAAAGTTTTGGGTGCGCAACCTCGTACGTAGAGAAGGATCGTCTTTTTCCTTGCTCAAGGCTGATGGACGTTTTTACCCCGACTTTGTTTGCAAATTGCCTAGCGGGGTAGTATTGATCGTAGAATACAAGGGCGCTGACAAATGGGATACACCGAAGGTGAAGATGGATCGAGACATTGGCGAGCTTTGGGCTAATATGAGCAATGGTCAATGTCGATTTGTTATGGTGAAAAATCGGGACTGGAGTGCGATTAGTGCTGCGTCGCAATAGGCAAACAAAGAACCTTGTTCTCGTTTCATCGGCTTGAAAGCACGAAATCGCAAACTCCGCGGTGGTCAAAATGCCAAAGAAAAGCCCGCATCTGCGGGCTTTTCTTCAATCTCAGGCCTTGGAATAAACCTCAACGCCCTTCCTCTTAAACTCTATCGCCTTCTCCTGCATGCCCTTCTTCAGCGCTTCCTCTTCCGAGATTCCTTGCTTCTCTGCAAAGTCCCGCACGTCCTGCGTTATCTTCATCGAGCAGAAGTTCGGGCCACACATGGAACAGAAGTGGGCGGATTTGTGTGCGTCTTTGGGCAGTGTTTCGTCGTGAAACGCGCGTGCGCGATCCGGGTCAAGGCCGAGGTTGAACTGGTCTTCCCAGCGGAATTCGAAACGCGCCTTGGACATGGCGTTGTCACGAATCTGTGCACCGGGGTGACCTTTTGCCAGGTCGGCGGCGTGGGCGGCGATCTTGTAGGTGATGATGCCTTCTTTTACGTCGTCACGATTTGGTAAACCGAGGTGTTCTTTTGGTGTGACGTAACACAACATGGCGCAACCATACCAACCGATCATCGCCGCACCGATGCCGGAGGTGATGTGATCGTAGCCTGGTGCGATGTCAGTCGTCAGTGGGCCAAGTGTGTAGAACGGTGCTTCGTCGCAGCACTCCAGTTGCTTGTCCATGTTTTCTTTGATCATGTGCATGGGCACGTGGCCGGGGCCTTCGATCATGGTTTGTACGTCGTGTTTCCACGCGATCTTGGTCAGTTCACCGAGGGCTTCGAGTTCGCCAAACTGCGCTTCGTCGTTGGCGTCGTAGATCGATCCGGGGCGCAGACCGTCACCGAGTGAGAAGCTCACGTCGTAGGCCTTCATGATTTCGCAGATCTCTTCGAAGTTTTCGTACAAAAAGTTTTCCTTGTGATGCGCGAGACACCACTTGGCCATGATCGAACCGCCGCGTGACACGATGCCGGTGAGGCGTTTCGCGGTCAGCGGTACGTGGCGCAACAACACACCCGCATGAATCGTAAAATAATCCACGCCCTGCTCCGCTTGTTCAATCAAAGTATCGCGGAAGATTTCCCAGTTGAGTTCTTCGGCCTTGCCGTCGACTTTTTCCAGTGCCTGATAGATCGGCACGGTGCCGATGGGTACCGGTGAATTGCGAATAATCCATTCGCGTGTTTCGTGGATGTTCTTGCCGGTGGACAGGTCCATGATGGTGTCCGCGCCCCAGCGTATGCCCCAGGTCATCTTGTCGACTTCTTCTTCGATGGAGGAGGTGACGGCCGAGTTACCGAGGTTGCCATTGATCTTTACGAGAAAGTTGCGCCCGATGATCATCGGTTCGAGTTCGGTGTGGTTGATGTTCGCGGGAATGATCGCGCGGCCGCGGGCGATTTCATCGCGCACGAATTCCGGGGTGATCTGGCGCTGGATGTTGGCGCCAAAAGAGTGGCCCGGGTGTTGTTCCTTGAGTTTTTCCAGATACAAATCCATGCGCAGGTTTTCACGAATCGCGACGTATTCCATTTCCGGCGTGATGATGCCTTTGCGCGCGTAATGCATTTGCGAAACATTGTGCCCGGCCTTGGCCTTGCGCACCGGGCGCACGTGGCCAGCAAAACGCAGCGAGTCCAGGCGATTATCGGCGGCGCGTTGGCGGCCGTAGTCGGAACTCAGGCCACTGAGCAACTCAGTGTCATTGCGCTCCTCTATCCATTGGGTCCGGATGTCGACCAGGCCTTTGCGGATGTCGATCTGTGTGTTCGGATCGGTATAGGGGCCGGAGGTGTCGTAGACCGTGACCGGGTCGTTCTTCTCCTTACCCATGGCCAGTGGAGTGTCAGTGAGGGTGATCTCGCGCATCGGCACACGAATATCGGGGCGGCTGCCCTCGATGTAGATCTTCTTGGAATTGGGAAACGGCTGTATCGAGGCGTCGTTGACCTTGGCCGTTTCACTCAGGAATTCTTCTGGGATTGCGCTCATGTAGCTTCCTCTAAATAAAGGTGTAAGAACGCAGGAAAGGCATAAGTAAGTGCTTCCCTACGCCGGTATTGTCCGGATCAGGTGCTAACCGCTTGATTTGGCCAGGGTACTAGAAGTGAAGCCTGGTGATATCAAAGGGTTAAGGGTCTTTCTCAGCCAGGCATCGTTTATCAGCGAGCCCAGCACCCCTAGCGTCGGTGGAGAGTAGCATACTTCTATATAGGTGCACACCGGCAGGCCAGGGGAAATCAGTCAGTTCATGGTATTGGGGCACGTATTTCCAACAAAAAAATAGTGAAAAAATATCTCAACTTTGGGGAACAGATTTTTTCGTGCAGGGTCGAAAAAATTCACGTGGGGTGGAATAAATAATAACCATATACCAAACAACAAACCCAAGGAGCTGCACAAAATGAATATGAAACTCATTGTTGGAACGATTGCCCTGACCACGCTTGTTGGCTGCGCTGCACCAGCCAAGGTTAGCCAGATGACATTGAAGGATTCCGATACTTCGACCTATATCAAAACCACACCCTTATCCCATCGCATCGTAGTGGACAGCGTTGAAGGCGGAGAAAACGGGGTGAGGAATTTGCGCTTGGCCGAGGTCGGTGATGCTGAATTCCGTCTAGCCCTGGAGGAGTCACTCGAAAAGGTAGACTTATTGGCAGAGGATTCTTCGGCCCCCTACGCGCTATCGATTAAGATTCTCAATTTTAAGCGCCCCAATTTTGGACTCACCACCAAGGTGAGTACGACCATCCAATACTCACTCACGCGCAAAGCTGACAAGCACAATCTGTTCGAACGCATCATTAGCTCTGAACATACCGCCACACTGGGTGACTCCATACTCGGTTTTCAGCGTGTACGCATAGCAACCGCAGGTGCGGTAAGAAACAATATTGAATTCCTCCTTCAGCAATTGAAGGAACTAAAAGTCGAGCACATGGAAGTCGCACTAAGATAGAACCGATACTGCGGGATCGGCTCAGGCAATCCCGCAGTTACTTTGGTTAATGAGCATGTCATTGCGCCCCACTCTAGTCGCGCTTATTTTCTATTAAAAACAATCGATTAGCGCATACTCAGCAAGGCCTTCATCTCGATAGCCCAATCAGTCCCTGACAAAATCAAGGACTTACAGAAATGATTAATACCCAGCTTCTACCAGGCAAAAACAGCAGCTTAGGCACGACCTACCTTAGAAATAGTTGCTACGATTAATTGTAGGCGGTAACCTTATCCGCCCCGTGAAGTTACGAAATCGAGACCTGACGATGAGAATGGAAATGGCCAAGATAGACTTTGATCAAGCAAGATTTAACATGGTTGAGCAACAGATCCGCACCTGGAACGTGCTCGACATGGAAGTTTTGGAGGTACTGAAATCGGTTCCACGGGAGGGTTACGTCCCCGATACCTACCGAGATCTCGCCTATACGGACATGTCTATCCCCATAGGCCACGGTGAGGAAATGCTTCACCCTAAGTATCAGGCTCACATACTTCATGCACTCAAGCCACAGGCCGGCGATAGCGTGTTACAAGTGGGCGTAGGTACTGGTTATGTATGTGCTTTACTCGCGAAGATGGCCGATCGCGTTTATGGCGTGGATGTCGAGCCGGATTTTCTGAAGATTGCATCGCAAAATCTGGCCAAGCAAAACGTCACCAATGTCATTCTTGAGGAAGGCGATGCCTCATGTGGCTGGTCTGAGCATGGGCCTTATGACGCGATTGCCCTGACTGGCGCGGTCGAAGAAATCAACGATGCCATCAAACAGGAACTTAAAATCGGCGGACGTCTGTTTGCTTTTGTAGGTAACGCGCCGACCATGCAGGCAGTACTGGTTACCCGTACTGGCGATCATAGCTGGGAAGAAAAGTGTCTGTTCGAATCAGAAATTCCCTCGCTACACCATGATCGTCGCCCACCCGAATTCGATTTTTAGCCAAGGGGAGTGACGATTCACTCCCTTTGTACATCCTTCAATGCAGCAATATACCCCCACTCAGCTACGCGAACTGCTCGACGGCACCGCTACGTCGCCATTTTTACTCGATGTAAGAGAAAGATGGGAGTTCGACACCTGTCACCTGGAAGGAAGTGTGCATATCCCAATGGGGGAAATCCCGGCGCGTCTGGATGAAATCCCGACGGATCAGACTGTTGTGGTGATTTGTCACCACGGGGTCCGCAGTATGCGCGTGGCGATGTTTCTCCAACACAACGGCTTTGAGGATCTGGTCAACCTGACTGGCGGTGTAGATCGCTGGGCCAGGGATATAGATCCAGATATGGCGGTCTACTAGTGTAATAAAGGCCTTCTCTTACTGAGGTGGTCACTAGCTTTACCTGCTTAAAGAGTAAAATGACAAGACGACTGCGCTCGATACTCCTATTCGTGCTATGGGGCTTGCCTGCGATATCGCTGGCGGAGGGCCTGCTTGATGTGTTTAATCTGGCTATCGAGAACGACCCTCAGTTGCGCGCCGCCATGGCTAATCGCGATGCGATTAAAGAGGCCAAGGCACAGGCCTTTGCAGATTTTCTGCCGTCGGTAAACTCCACTGCATCTGTCACCCAGTACTACCAGGTTTATGATCTTTATTTGGTGTATTTCGAGAACGGCGCGCCACCTGTCGAGGCCAGTTATGGCTTAAATATGTTCAAGAGCTACCAGGGCTATCTAACGCTACGCCAGCCGGTGTTCGACATGGAATTACTGGCGCGGAATAAGACTGCCAACCTGGAGGTAACACGCTCGGTATTAGGCTATCGGATAGCACAACAGGAGTTGATATATCGCGTCATCGAGCGCTATTTCGAGGTGCTGCAGAAAACGGGTGATCTCAATTTCGCACGCGCAGAAAAAAAGGCGGTCGCCAGACAATTACGTACAACTAAGGCTCGCTTCGATGCAGGTTTGATCGCCGTCACTGACGTACATGAGGCGCAGGCGCGGCATGATCTTTCAGTGGCACTGGAAATCATGTCTGAAAGCGAACTTGCCCTGGCGGAGGAAAAAATGCGCGAGGTAACCGGGCAATCGCCAAAGCAACTTTTTCCACTCCGAGAAGAAACACCGCTAGTGCCTCCAACACCGACAAACATTAATGACTGGGTCAATGCTGCGCGCCTCCAGAACCTACGTATTGCAGAGCAACAACTGAAGGCCGATGTCGCCAATCAGCGTATTAATGAAATCAAGGCACGTTATTTTCCGAAATTCGACATCACCGCCAATGGCGGCTACGTCGACTATGGCGGTGCCTATTCGCAGGTGTATAAAGACGCCAATGTCTCACTCAATATGAATATGGAACTCTATAAGGGTGGGCGCACGCGATCGGAAATTCGACAGGCACGAAAACAACACGAAAGTGAATCGCATACCCTGGACCAAATCGAGCGTGAGGTTTTAACCGAAACCCGCAGTGCTTATTTAGGTGTATTGGCGGGCATGAGTTACGTCAAGGCCATTAATCAGGCGACTCAGTCCAGTGGAAAGGCACTCGCCGCAACCGAAGCCGGCTTTGATGTGGGAACACGCACCGCGGTACAGGTAATGGATGCGCAAAGAGAGCTGTTCCGCAATCAGCGCGACTATGCCCATGCCCGTTATCAATACATACTCAACACACTAAAACTCAAAAAGGCCGTGGGCCTGTTGACCATAGATGATATCGAGCAGATCAATAGCTGGTTGCAATAACGCTTAATATCAAGGTTCGAAGATTTCGCAGAAATAGTGCAACAGGAAAATATGCGCTTCCTGAATACGCGAGGTGCGTTCACCGGGGACGATCACAGGCAGGTCGACAATTGGTGCTAGCTCGCCGCCGTCGCGGCCAAGTAAACCAATTGTCGCAATCTTTTGCGACTTGGCCTGGTGCACAGCCTCACGCAGGTTTGCAGAATTACCAGAAGTGCTGATCACCAGTAATAAATCATTCTGCCGGCCTAGGGATTCCAACTGGCGCGCAAAGATACGCTCATAGCCAAAGTCGTTGGCAATCGCTGTCAAGGCGGACGAATCGGTAGTCAGGGCAATCGCCGGATAGCCTGGACGCGTTTTTTCAAAACGCCCGGAAAGCTCCGATGCAAAGTGTTGCGCATCCGCCGCTGAGCCACCGTTGCCGCAGACGAACAGGCTATTGCCCATTTTGAACGTCGCAGCGATTACACGCGCCGCCTGTTCGGCAGGTGATGCCAGTTCATGGAGAACATTAAAGGTATCCAGGTGTTCGGTCAGGGAGTTTTGAAAAGACTGCATACTGGCTCTTGGTTTGTGTGTAAGGGAAAGCGCGGTTATTATTCCAAAATTCCGTGCATAACGCAGCAAAGTCGAACGAATTTAACAAATCAGTGGATCATCTTTCTTTTTCATTCGCATATCTTGCACCGCGCTACTGGCTTGTCTGGCTGTGGATAGGCGCGTTACGTAGCCTGGTGGCGCTGCCACAACCAATGCGCATGGCCGCTGGCCGCGCAATCGGGCGGCTGTTACTCAAATTCGCGGGCAAGCGGCGGCGTATCGCTGAGCGCAACCTGCACTTATGTTTTCCCGAGGCAGACGCCAAATGGGTGAGTGACATCACACGTGCAAATTTTGAATCCATGGGCGAAGCCCTGATCGAAACCGGGATGTGCTGGTGGCTAGCCGAACCGAAGTTGATTGCCTTGACTGATATAAAAGGGCTTGAGCACCTGCAAGCTGCATTGGATAAGGGCAAGGGCGTCATTCTGCTGAGTGCGCACTTTACCTCGCTTGAACTCGGTGTCCGTTTGCTCGACCCATTCACCGAAGCCACTATCTACCCGGTATATCAACGTCACAAGAACCCATTGATGGAATACATCATTACCGGCAACCGACTCAAGCATGCCAAAGGCGTATTCTCAAATGACAATGTCAGGGGCATGATTCGGGCGCTACGAAATAATGGTGTCCTGTGGTACGCGCCGGACCAGAACTATCGCGGGCAATTCAGCGCCATGGTGGATTTCTTCGGCCATGCCGCGCCGAGCAATACAGCCACTTCGAAACTCGCCCAGGTATCTGGCGCGGCGGTACTCCCTTATATCATTCAACGTCGTGCTGACGGCTTAGGCTATTGTGTGGAAATCGGTGCAGCCCTGGACAATTTTCCCGGAGAAAGTGCAGAAGTCGACACGCGCCGTTATCACGAAATCATCGAACAGGCGATACGCATTACACCCGAACAATATTTGTGGACACACAAACGCTTTAAGCGACGACCGAAAGATTTTGAAGACGTGTATGCGGGAATTTAAAGGGGAGTGAGCACTCCCCTTTATCGTAAAACTATTTCTTGGATTCTTTTTCCACCAGGTAATTAATCACATTGATGGTGTTGGCGTTACCGCCGGTGTTGCGGTTTGAAACCCGATATTTACCGTTTACGATAAATGCAGGTACACCATTAATGCCATAACGCCCCGCCAATGCCTTGGAACGGCGGACATAGGTTTCGACGGCAAACGAGCGAAAAGTTTTGGTGAATTCAATCTTGTCCACGCCATGTTCAGCGAAGAAGTCACGCAATTGTTCGTCGGTATCCAGGTGACGCTTCTCCAGATGGATAGCATTGAATAAGGGTTGTTGAATCTTGTCTACCACACCTAACAGCTCTGCGGTGTAATAGGCACGCGCATGATTCTCCCAGCCCGGACGAAAAATTGCCGGTGTACGCACGAATTCGCTACCTTTGGGCTGCTTTCTCAACCAGCGTTCCACATAGGGCTCCATACGGAAACAGTGAGGACAGCCGTACCAGAACATCTCGCGCACTTCGACCTTGTCGCCGGTTGTTGTGGGTTGAGGTGGGTCGATACGCTCGTAATGTACCCCTTCCTCGAATTCTTCCGCGTGCAAACCTATCTGCATACCTGCAAGCATTGCGGTAGCAACCAGAATCTTGGTCAATTTTCTCATTATTCACCTCCATTTTGGGCCGCCAGCCTAGCCTAATTCGTGGCCCAAGACAAATCAAAGTTTGATATCATGCGCTACACAAAACGCGGTCTTTCTTTTGACCATGGAACCTAAAATAGTGCGGCAAATATCCGTAAGAAAAAGGGATAACGGCTTAATGACTTCAGAAAAACTCAATCTCATCGATTTCCTGAACCAGCAGAAACTGTGTCAGTCGCTGACGGTAAAGGAAGTCCAGATCCTGCTCGACTACACCGAGATCGTCACCTACAAAAAAGGTGACGTGATTGCCGATATCGGGGAAATCGGCGAAGCCCTGTATTTCGTTCTCAAGGGCGAAAGCGGTCTATTCTTCGATGAAGGCAGTGGCGAAACCGAAGTTGGCATAATTCACCCAGGCGAATTAATGGGTGAAATGTCGTTTTTCGATATGGAGCCACGCTCGGTAAGGGCGAAGGCTATGACCAAAGAGACTCAGCTGCTCAAGCTTCCACGTACTATGTATAACCGCTTGCGCGTGGAGCACCCCTATATTGCGGTGAATTTGCTCGAGCATGCCATTGTGAGCCTGGATCACCTGTTCCGTCGACTCAGCTCTGATGTAGCGACCTTCTCTAATTACCTCTACGGTAAAGGCAAGAAATAAGCGCAATGGATAGCCCTGTCTCGGCCTTGCTGCGGCGGGCGCATTTCACCATCGCGGTAAACGCCATCAAGCAATTACCGACGGATACAGGTATCGAAATCGGATTTGCCGGTCGCTCCAACGCCGGCAAATCCAGCGCGATCAATACCATCACCGGCATCAAGTCGCTAGCGCGGACCAGTAAAACACCGGGACGCACCCAGCAGATTATTTATTTTGATCTCGATGAGGAACGGCGACTGGTGGATCTGCCGGGCTATGGCTTCGCCAAGGTACCGGAAAAAATCAAAAAACACTGGCAAGGGCTGATGGAGGGCTATTTTCAGCGCCGCAAGTCTTTGCACGGCGTGGTGTTAGTCATGGATGTCCGACATCCCCTCAAACCTTTTGATATTCAGATGCTGGAGTGGTGTAAGGACACCAACACGCCGGTGCAGATTCTACTGACCAAGGCCGACAAGCTCAGCCGGGGCGCGGCAGACAAACAACTCCATGCCACGAAAAAGGCGCTCAAACAGCAAGGCCTGCTGCTGGGCGAATTGCAATTGTTTTCATCGCTTAGCGGCACCGGCAAAGAACAGGTTATAGAAAAGCTGGAAGAGTGGTTGGCGCCCACCCCGGCCGTCGATGTAGGGACCGACGACGAATAATTGAATACCCATAATAAGAAACCCCGGCGTAGATTCTACGCCGGGGCTGGGTTCACTCGACTCTGGGATATCGAGTTTGTTTAGACCCGCCAAGGGAGGAGTAGCGGGTAAGTAGTGTTGCGCCTACTCGATATCTTGAGACACAGGGTCCTGTCGAAAAGTTTCCCGTGGTTTAAAATTATTTTTACTTTTTTAGCAAATATCGAATTATCAATGAGTTAATTTTTATCTTTCAGGTCTAATGTGCCTCATCCCAGTTATTGCCTATCCCTACATCGACTAAAAGCGGGACTTTGAGCTCGGCCGCAGACTGCATCAGCCCGCGAATTTCGGCTACGGAGGGCTCTAACATCTCCTCGCGGATTTCAAAAACCAGTTCATCGTGGACCTGCATAATCAAACGAACATCGTCCTTTTGCCCTTGTATCCACTGGTCCACAGCGATCATCGCCTTTTTGATAATGTCTGCCGCCGTACCCTGCATCGGCGCATTGATTGCGGTTCGCTCGGCATATTGACGACGCTGGTGATTATTGGCGCGGATATCGGGGAGATAGAGGCGACGACCGAACAGGGTTTCGACATAGCCGCGGTCCCTGGCCTGGGCGCGAATATTGTCCATATAGGCCTGTACTCCCGGGTATTTGTGGAAATACTGATCCATATATTCCTGGGCTTCGTTGCGCTCAATACCCAGCTGTTTGGACAAGCCAAAGGCCGACATACCGTAGATCAAACCGAAGTTAATAGCCTTGGCACTTCTTCGATGTTCACTGGTGACTTCTTCGAGAGGCACGCCCATTACATCTGCCGCTGTGGCTCGGTGTATGTCCTCGCCTTTCTGAAAGGCCGTAAGCAACCCAGGATCATCCGATAGATGCGCCATGATGCGCAATTCGATCTGAGAGTAGTCAGCCGCAACGATGCGATAACCCGGTGAGGCGACGAAGGCCTGACGGATTCTGCGCCCTTCCTCGGTCCGAACGGGAATGTTCTGTAGATTTGGGTCTGAAGACGAAAGTCGGCCTGTAGCCGCTACAGCCTGATGATAAGAGGTATGTACGCGCCCACTACGGCTGTCGATCTGCTGCGGCAGCTTGTCCGTATACGTCGACTTGAGCTTACTGAAGCTGCGATGCTTCAGGATCAGGCTTGGTAATTCATATTCGTCGGCGAGCTCCTGCAAAACATCCTCTGCGGTTGATGGCTGCCCTTTCGGCGTTTTACGAACCACCGGTAGACCCATATCCTCAAACAATATTTTTTGTAACTGCTTGGGAGAGCCTAGATTGAATTCACCGCCGGCCAGTTTGTAAGCCTCTTGTTCGATACCAGCGATACTGACTTCCAGCTCTCCGCTTTGCGCCTGGAGTTTGTTAGCATCTACCAACACGCCGGTGCGCTCCATTCTTGCCAGCACCGGTTCGAGGGGAATCTCGATATCGGTATACACAGGGCTGAGTCCAGGCTCCGCCTGTAATTTAGGCCAAAGTGCGCCATGCAGGCGCAATGTGATATCCGCGTCCTCAGCGGCATAAGGCCCGGCCTCAGCGATATCAATCTCATTAAAGGTCTTTTGCTTCGCACCTTTCCCCGCAATGTCTTCGAAGTGGATAGTCTTGTGGCCGAGGTATTTCAGTGCCAGAGAATCCATATCATGGCGAGTTGCCACACTGTCCAGGACATAGGATTCAAGCATGGTGTCATGGGCAATTCCACGGAGATGGATATCGTAATTCGCCAATACGTTCATATCGTATTTGAGGTTCTGACCGAGCTTGGCCCTGGCGGGATTCTCCAGCAATGGTTTTAAAGCATTCAACACGCTTTCTCTGTTTAGTTGCGTAGGCGCGCCTTCATAGTCATGAGCCACAGGCACGTACGCGGCGTGAAATGCCTCTGTCGCAAACGAAACACCAACGATTTCGGCCTGCATATAGTCGAGGCTGGTGGTTTCCGTATCGAAGGCGAATAGTTCTGCCTGTTCTAAACGTTTCAGCCAGGTGTCAAAGCTTGCCTGGTCGGTGACGATCTCATACTGGCTATCTTGCGCGATGGGTTTCGCGGTCTTGGGCTGAACATTTACCGTAGGTTTTTCTTCACCGAGTAGTTCACGCAGCCAGGTTTTGAATTCCAGTTCCTTGACCAACTCGACCAGAGCCTCCTGATCAGGCCCGTTGTATTGAAGATCGTTGATGCCGAAAGGCAACTCCACATCACATTTAATCGTCGCAAGCTGGTAGGAGAGAGGCAGTTGCTCCAGGGTTGCACGCAGATTTTCACCGACCTTACCTGAGATCTTGTCGGCGTTGTCCATGACACCCTGGAGAGAATCGAATTCACTCAACCATTTCACCGCAGTCTTCGGACCGCATTTCGGCACACCGGGAATGTTATCCACGGTATCGCCGATCAACGCGAGATAATCGATGATTCGGTTTGGTGGAATACCAAACTTTTCGACAACACCGTTGGTGTCCAAACGGCTATCGTTCATGGTGTTAATCAAGGTGACATGCTCATTGACCAGCTGCGCCATATCCTTGTCACCCGTAGATATGATGGTGTTCAGTTGATGCTCAGTCGCTTGCTGCGCAAGCGTGCCGATGACATCGTCAGCCTCTACACCTTCGATACACAATAGCGGCAATCCCATGGCCTTTATGACCTTATGAAGCGGCTCGATTTGTGCTTTTAGTTCTTCAGGCATAGGTGGTCGATTAGCCTTGTATTCGGGATACATATCGTTACGAAATGTTTTGCCCTTGGCGTCGAATACAATAGCGACATCTTCCGGATCGTAGTCGCTAATCAAACGCCTTATCATGTTAGCCACGCCATAGATTGCACCCGTGGGTTGTCCCTTGGAATTTGTAAACGATGGCATCGCGTGGAAGGCGCGAAATAAATAGGAAGATCCATCAACAAGTATTACCGGTTTTGAATTTGTCATGCCTAAAGTAGTCTAAATATTTGTGTTTGTTTTGAAGGATGATGTATGAACGATATTAAAAAGTCATCGCACCCCAGCTTGAATCCCATCAATGATTCGATGCTTACGCGAGAATCATGGAAAATTTTTCAGATCATGGCCGAATTTGTCGAAGGATTTGAACGTCTGGCCAAGACCAGTCCTTCCGTCAGCATCTTCGGTTCGGCCCGTACACCTGTGAATCACGAGTATTATAAACTCACCGAGGACATTGCACGTGAATTATCCAATGCGGGTTTTAGCGTCGTCAGTGGTGGCGGCCCTGGTATCATGGAAGCCGCGAATAAAGGGGCATATGGCGGTAAATCACCAAGCATTGGTTTGAATATTCAATTGCCTTTCGAACAGTCTGGAAACTCTTATCAAGATATTTCACTCACATTCCGCCATTTCTTCTCGCGCAAGGTGATGTTCGTCAAACATGCCGCTGCGTATGTTGTAATGCCTGGCGGCTTCGGAACGCTGGATGAGCTGGCTGAAATACTCACACTGGTTCAAACCGGTAAGACGCGCAAGATTCCTATCATTCTGGTCAAAGCAGAATTCTGGCAAGGCCTGTTGAAATGGTTCGAAGAAACATTGATCCCACAGGGCATGATTGACGCAGACGATATGAAGCTTATTCAGATTATCGAGGAACCGAAAAAAATTACCGAGGCTATATTCAAACACTATGAACAACACGGTTTTGAGCCTTCTGCGGAAGAAAAAGAAACCATGCTTGATTTGTAGCAAGAAAATAGGCAGCTGGAATTGCGTAGGGTTATAATCGCCCTATGAAGACAATAATCGCTTATTCATTTTTGGTATTTTTTTCCGCTTCTGCGTTTGCACAGAGTGAACGGGAAAAATTTGACGAGAATTTCGAATCAGAAGTTCGAATCGTTGATACCGCGCCGGGACTAATTGAGGAATACAGCAGTAACGGGCAGGTATTCATGATCAAGATTACACCCAAAAAAGGTCGGCCGTACTATTTAGTCGATGCAGATGGTGACGGGAACTTGGAATCACACCGCAATGACAATGCGCCGCGCTTGTTGATTCCATCGTGGGTGATATTCAGCTGGTAGGCTTTTCTGAAATTTTCCTGCACAAACAAAAAGGCCTGCTTACGCAGGCCTTTTCGCAAAGGATAAATCCTTTAAGGTTGATTAGTTGGCCAAGCCAAGAACGAAATCAACCAACTGCTCGATGTCAGCGTCAGCTACACGAGGAGAGTAAGGAGGCATTGGAACGCCCTTGGTAACTTCAGTCCAGTTACCCTTACCACCCTTCTTAACCTTTGCTACTAGAGCAGCCTTTGCACCGGCGTCGCCCTTGTAACGCTTGGAAACATCACCCCAAGCAGGACCAACAACTTTCTTGTCAATTGCGTGACAAGCAGTACAACCACTCTTTTTCGCCAAAGGAGGCATATCCTGAGCTTGTGCCTGAGATACACCAAATACCATTGCAGCAGCGGCAGCTACACCTAACCACTTTGCCTTCATAATTTTCCTCCCTATCTACCAATTTTTCGGAAAACGACCCTTCGGGAATCGTAATGTAATCAGCATTTATTCTGACCCATTCGAAGGGAAACCCAACCATGCTTAAGAGCCAAAAGACCATCAAAACATAATGGAAGCCGCTTTTATGCCATGCCTTAGGGAGGGTGTCAAGTTTATATCACTTGGCTTTTGTGAAAATTCTAGGGCAAAAAAAAGGAAGGGCGCCTGAGCGCCCTTCATAACTTTTTGAAAGTGTGAGTAATAACTATACCTGTGTCACAAAGTTTGTCGGTCCTGTACCGTAGTCAACAGTGTAACCAGTGCCATCCTTATTGGTTTTCATGATTACAGGCTGATATATCCCGGTACCAGGCACCAGCTCCATATTCATGAGGATGGTATTTTCGTCGATTTGCTCATATGTGGTATCAACGGTGTTTTGGCTGCCGGACGTAAAAGCGGTGTCTCCGCCGATTTGGAAATCGACGGTAACTGTTCCGTCATCATGAAAGACGAAACCAAAATTGGTATCGCCACCGGCGGAGATCAGATCTAGCGCCTGGCCCTCTCCTGGAATTTCTCTAAACTGGTCATTGAAGGAAACGCGCGCATCGAAATTGATCGACGTCCCATCGACATATACGCCATCTTCAAAAATCCGAATAACTTCCGCTACGTCAACCTTCGGTCCGCCGATGTTGGTGAGATAAACAGGGTCAGCGCATGCGGCAATCGCCTGATTTATGATAGCGCGATCGACCAGTTGTGCCGGATTATCGCCGAGCAGGGTTTGCTGTGTACGACCCCGCATCAACGTCGCAACAACTTCGATCGCCCGTAAACGCTGAAGAATATAGGTCTCGGCGGAAATCGCTCCGAGCGCATCATTAAACAAATCATCGATCAAAGCCGGAAGACCATCAAGGCGCCCGACGATTGTATTTACGAGAGTTGTCGTTGGTGCCTCATAGGTGATGCCTTTCAAAGCGAGATCATCGCTTACTGCCTGCCATGCATCCGTTACGATTTCGGATGCGTTAGCTTGAAGTACAGCGCTCATGGTTTCCGTACCAATCACACGCTTGGCGATCTCTACCTGAACATACGGCATAACGTCATAAGGATACTTTCCACTTTCACCTTTGAAACTATTGTTTGTTTCAGAGTGTAGTAGCTTTGTGACGACCGCTGCCGGTTTTTGGGCCATCATTGCCATGTGCGCCAAGGCCATACGGTCTGAATCGGAGAGTGTTGAACTACTGGTGTAGTTCATATAGTCCTGCTTTAACACATTGGTGTCGGTAAGAGGCTCATTCGCCGGATACACCGATTCATTCTGAGATGCAGCGTGCAACATGGAGCCAACAGGTGTAACTGCTTGAGGCTTGGTATAACTTCCAGCGCCTATCGTCACTTCCAGCGTAATAGTGCCTTCAAGCGACTGGCTCGTACTTAGGTCGTAACCATTTGCGACGCGTAAAGGCGCTTTTGAGACACCGGGTTTAACTTTTAGGCAGTATTGTTCGTCTGCCTTTGCCTCTTCGTAGGCTATGTACTGAGCGGTTGACGTGTAGTCGATATATTCTTGTGAATCCTTATTCGCCGGTTCACCGTCTGGCTTGCCAGGTACATATCCACCTTTTGCACAGTAATCATAGGGAGCCGTTGTATCGTCCGACTTATCTGACGGAGTGCCTGCATTATCGATGGTTTTCTTCGGGTTATAACTAAAATAACCATCTTCATCGGTTAAAGCAAAGGGTTCCCAACCATCGAGCATATTGTTGTTATTTGAATCGAGATAAACATATCCCTGGGCGACAGGTCCATCCACTGCGCGACCGCTGACGAAACTCAGTTCGGTATTACCCGAATCCTGTGACTCACCTGAACATGCTGTCAGCACTGAGGAAACAACGGCGGCAAGAACGTAGTATTTGAAATTTGATTTCATCTTATATCTCCTGTTTCCTTACCAGACGTAGTTCATGCCGAGATTCGCATAAAAGCTTCGACGAGAGAGAGACCGAATCGTAGGATCAATTGTTACTGTGTTTGACCCTGTTTGAATTTGCTCTGGAAGTTCTACTGTTTCGAACGAGACCGCGACATCAGCGGTTATAAACAACCAGGTGAACCCAGTTGTTAAATAGCCAAGCCCTGAGCCAGCCAAGTTTTTACGTAAGCCCACTCGAATACCGGGCAACAAAACGTAAGGGGAGGCGTACCCGGTACTAATAGATGCCCATTGGTACGCTTTGCCAACAGGGTCAGAAACTGAGTTTGTCTCCAGCGCCCCAGCGACAACCCAGTTACGGCTCTTGGAGTAAAGTGCCGCTTCTAAATTGATCTGGGGAATCATGGTGTATTTTTCAGTGAGATCCAGCTCACCCGCATAGGCTTGTGCCTGATAACAAACGGTGCGTGAATCTGCAGATAGACTGTCTCGCTCGCAATTTACACCGACAGTGTTGTATTCGAACGACGGCATGGTGATGTTCTTCAAAGTCGCGCCAAGACGATAATGGTCGGTAATCCACAATGCGCTGGCGTCTAGTCCAAAAGCCCATTGGTACGGACTACCGGTTGAATTGGCCTCATCTAGTTGGTCTTGCAGAACCGATTCGGCTTTGTTGATCGAAACTGCCGGCAAAAGCGTCTTGTTTACCAAGCCCATATAGAGGGAAGCACGAACACCAGCAAATAATTTTCCTTTGTCGTTGTTCCACACTTGGCGACCATAGCTCAGATTAAAGTCATTTATCTGAGCAATTTTGGTGTATAGGGCGCTATTGGTATAGAACTTATCCGTGATTCCCGTAATAGGATTAATCAGCGGGTTCGATGCGATAGGAGAATCTAGAAACTTAATCCGCCCTCTCGCCGTCAAGTTTGCATCTAAAATAACGCTGCCAAATGACTTGTGGGTAATAACCAGTGGAAACATTGGTACGTTTGTTTGTAGGCCAATATTGATATCCAGCGCTTCGCTCGCGGTTTCCATTATGTTGTTTGCGGAGGTAAACAAGGTTTCCACTATATCCAGATTGATGTCAGTAACATTGCTACCACCTAGAAAATTCTGCATCTCATTTTGAACAGAAGTAAATTCGTCCATGATGCCGGTTAATGTGCCAAATGGGCCTACGTCAACACCGACGCCAAATGAACTCCAGATCCCCATGCCAAAACCACCATTTCCCCAGGCGAGAACACTCGCACCTGTCGCCGGATTATTTGAATAGGACAACAAATCCTGATGCTGCGCGATTTCTCCCCATGTCAGGTTAGAACCGGCAGGATGGTAGGTTTGTGCCGCCTGAGTAGTGAGGCTGACGGCGCCGAGCATCGTGGCAAGCAGTAGACGTATTTTCATTTCATTCCCTAAATTTTCTGTGGAAGCCGATGGTTAATACTGGATCGATTCTAAAGGATCAATACCCTTTCTCGTCCTAAGTCGGCATACCAGGTAGCTTCTTTAGACTCGACCACGACAATAATTACCCTCAATATGATACAGTTCGCAATACTAACAAAAACCTGGAGAATTTCGATGAATAACGCGGCGTGTCCGCATTGTGGAAAGGAAACAATTTCACTTTCTCAACGCTTAATAACAGGACATTGGATAGACACCTACTGCAGTGAATGCAGCGGACGCGTTTCAATGAATCCCATAATTTTATTCGTCATGTATTTTTTATTGCTGTGGGATCTGTTCTTTTTTGGGTTTATGGCTTACGTAGAAAAAAGCATAATTTACTTATCATTAATGATTGTCGGCTGGCTCATAATGGAAGTTTTTATTTATTATGTTCCTCTCGTAGCCTTGCGACCGAAGAAGAAAAAGTAGCAAAACAGGTATGGCGCGTATCCTTTGCATAGGTAATCTCACCCTGGATATCGTTAACATTGTCGACGGCTATCCGCGTGAAGATGAAGAGAAAAGAGCACTTCAACAACGTCGTGTCAGGGGTGGAAACGTAGGCAATACCTTAGTCGTGCTTAAACAGTACGGCCATGAATGCCACTGGTGTGGCACATTAGCATCAGATAGCGATGGCAGGTGGATCAAGGAAGAACTCAATACCCGCGGAATACACACTCGAGAAATTGTCATTCATAACGGGGCCACGCCGGTATCTCACATCATTCTAAACAAACAGAACGGCAGTCGAACCATCGTACATTATCGGAATCTGCCCGAATTAGCTTCCGAACAAATCGTAGGCTTAGATTTTGCTCAATTCGACTGGCTGCATCTAGAGGCCCGAAATTGCATCGAACAATTGCAAATTTTGAAGATGGCTCGCGCTGCGAATCCCGATTTGAAGATTTCAATTGAAGTCGAAAAATTTCGTGACCATATAGAGCGCTTATTTTCTGAAGCCAATTTCATATTTTTTTCAAAACATTTTTCTCTACAAAAAGGCTTTGATAACGGAAACGAATTGTTTGTGTATGCCAGGGAATTTAGTAAGGACGCATACATGTCTTGTACCTGGGGAGAATACGGGATCTTCTACAGCGAGCCCTCCTTGGATACGGGAAAAATTGAATCCATAAAAGTGGATGCAATTACGGACAGCATCGGTGCTGGTGATACTTTTAATGCCGGTGTGATAAACAGTCTTTTAGAAGGTAAGTCGTTCGTCGAGTCAGTAAAGGACGGCAATCGCCTGGCGGCGAAAAAGCTTGCGCAATACGGTTTCGACAATCTTGTAAATTAGACGTGAATATCAAGATGATCGAGCACGTCAGTCAAACGTTCCAGGCGTTGTTCTGGATCATCTAATTGCAGAAAATATTGTTTTTGATAGAGCTTCAGCGGAAGCATTTCCGTCAAGCGATAGCTTACCCACAGTGCATCATCATATCGCTCGGGCAAACCTGAATAAAGATCGGAGTAATTAGACAACGATTCTTTAACAAACTTCATAATATTGGTGTACTCTTCCTTCAATAGAATACCTTTTCTTTCCGGAAGCAGTTCTACCTCTGCAAGCATTAAGTTATTTGGTTTTACTGTTGAGGAAATAATCTTAAACCGCTGCTCACCGACAACGGTAATGCCAAGAATCCCATCTCGCCCCATATTCCAATCTTTGATACGGGCGATAGTCCCAATTTCATGTGGATTAGCGGTTGAACCCACTTCATCACCTTCGGCGATCAGGCATATACCAAAAGCAGAATCCTCTTTCATGCACTTGCTAATCATGTCCAAATAGCGCGGCTCAAAAATTCGAAGGGGTAGTGGACCTTCTGGTAACAGAACGGTATGCAGCGGAACTACAGGGATTTGAATGCGTTTAAATTCAGTCATCATCACTTGCTCCCCAGCGGGGCGCAAGTGTCTGGTCAATATGAAGTTGATCCAGGATTCGAGCGACAACAAAGTCAACCACATCCGCAACGGATTCCGGCTTGTGGTAGAAGCCGGGGCTTGCGGGCAATATAGTCACACCTAGTTTTGACAGTTTCAGCATATTCTCTAAATGTATTGCGGAGTAGGGCGTTTCTCTCGGCACGAGAATTAACTTTCGGCCTTCCTTTAACATTACGTCAGCGGCTCGCTCGATCAAGCTACGACTTGCACCGCAGGAAATTGCAGAAAGTGTGCCGGTCGAACAAGGGCACACCACCATAGCGTCGGCCGCATTCGATCCGCTGGCAACAGGTGACATCCACTGGTCTTTATTGAAAACCTGAATCTGATTTTCTGATGCATTAAAACGTTGTGTGAGTACGTTTGCGACTTCTTTGGCTTGGCTTGGTAGGTGAATATCCGTTTCAGTTGCAAGGACAACGCGTGCCGGAGAAGAAATGAGAACGTAAATCTGTTTTTTTGACTGAACTAAACACTCTAAAAGACGAAGGCCATAAGCTGCACCTGAGGCACCTGTTAACGCTACTGTGATACGTTGGTAATTGTTCACTTATTAAGCGCTTTAAGTATTCGTTCGTGGATATTTTCAAATCCGCCATTACTCATCACCAGGATGTGGTCACCCAGTTTTCCTGTTGCGGCAATATGCTGAACGATAGATTCCACTTCATCGAAAACTGATCCTCGATCCCCCAAGCGGTTCACAACCGAACCTAGATTCCAATTGACACCTTTCGGCTGAAACAAAATGATCTCGTCCGCATCTGAAAATGCGTCAGCAAGTGTTTCCATGTGAACACCCATGCGCATGGTATTCGATCTCGGCTCCAACACCGCCGTAATTTTTTGTGACTTTACTCGTTTGCGCAAGCCTTGAAGAGTCGTATTCACCGCAGTAGGATGATGCGCAAAATCATCATATACGCTGATACCTCTCACCGTGCCTCGAAGTTCCATTCGACGTTTGACGTTTACGAAATCAGCAAAACTTTCGATAGAAACTGCCGCCGGAACACCTGCATGTCTGGCGGCGGCGATCGCAGCCAAGGCATTGCTCACATTGTGTAATCCCATAAGAGACCACTTCAGTCTGCCTTGAACAGCGCCGTCAAAATAGACGTCAAACTCACTACCATCGTCATTTATGAGTTCTGCGGTCCAGCCATGGCGACCTTCAAGAGAAAAATTTTCACGTGGTGACCAAAGACCCATTTCTAGCACTTTATCGATATTGGCATCGTTTTCCGGCGTTATAACGAGTCCGTTTGATGGAATAATCCTCATCAAATGGTGAAATTGTTTTTGAATTGCGGCAAGGTTTTCAAAAATATCCGCATGGTCGAATTCCAGGTTATTCAGAATCGCTGTGCGAGGTTTGTAATGGACAAATTTGGATCTTTTATCAAAAAAAGCGGTGTCATATTCATCCGCCTCTATCACAAAGAAAGGATCATTACCTTTACGCGCAGAGATACCAAAGTTTTCAGGGACGCCTCCAACCAGAAAGCCGGGGTTTAATTTGGCTGCGTCTAGCAACCAGGCCAGCATACTGCTCGTAGTCGTCTTTCCATGTGTACCGGCGACGGCCAATACCCAACGTCCTTTTAGTATGTATTCTGCGACAAACTGAGGCCCGGATATATATGGCAGATCTCGATTCAGTATTTCTTCAACAATGGGCAGACCACGCCTCATGGCGTTGCCAACTACATATAAATCGGGATTCACACTTATCTGGTCGGCTTCATAACCCTCAATCAGAGCGATGCCGTGTGCTTCTAGTTGCGTGCTCATCGGCGGATAAACACTGGTATCGGAGCCTGATACCTTAAATCCCATTTCCTTGGCCAGCATAGCGACACCACCCATGAATGTGCCGCAAATACCGAGTATATGAATATGCATACGCTATCCCAAATTGATGGACATAAGCTTTAAGATACGCAAAGTGATGGCGAATGACATATACATCAGCACCAATGAAACACCGGCTGCAGCATACAGCGGGATGCTTAACGCATGTCTAAAAATGTGGGCAACAATTATCGTTTCCCAAACCACTAGCGCTATCCACGTAATTGAGTAAAGGATATCGGTATCTTCACCACCTTGGCCAAGTATCAACACAATTGGCAAGGCGATCAATGAAATTAAAACTCCACTACCCGTAAACGCTGTGGTTGTTTGCACAATTCGCTCCGGGAATTTACGGATCCATAGTGCAAGATTGATGAAGAACATTGCCAGTATCGTCTGAATAAGGGCAATAATTGCCGCAACGATAATACCCTGGCCAATACTTGTTAATAACGCGCCGCTAGTCCAGTAGGCGAAAACTGTTAGATAAAGTACGGTAGTCGATGTTGGTGCATCCTGTGGTGCGGCTCTGAAAAGACACAAATCCACATAGAATCGAATCCATTTGAACATGGTAGTTTACGCTTGAGGAAATTGGATCGACATCTTATTCCACGGTCACAGATTTTGCGAGGTTTCGCGGCTGATCCACATCGGTGCCTTTCAATACCGCCACGTGATAAGACAACAACTGCAAAGGGATAGTGAATAGAATTGGAGAAACAACCTCAGAGGCATTTATCACCTTGAAAACCCGGGTATTTTCATCTTCCAACACCTCAGCCGCAGGATCTGCGAAAACGATTAATTGACCGCCGCGTGCCGATACTTCTTGAATATTGGATTTCAATTTTTCGACCAGATCGTCGTTTGGAGCAACGGTGATAACTGGCATATCATCATCAACGAGGGCAAGTGGTCCATGTTTTAATTCACCGGCAGGATAAGCTTCTGCATGAATATATGAAATTTCTTTAAGCTTGAGTGCACCTTCCATTGCAATTGGATACATTACCCCTCTTCCCAGGAACAAGGAGTGATGCTTGTCAGCGAAACTTTCAGCCAGAAGTGCGATTTCTGGATCAATCTTGGTTAGCAATTCCTCTATCTGGGCAGGCAAATGGGTTAACTCTTGAACAATTTTGGCTTCGGCTGATTCGGTCAAGCCATGACGTTTTCCCAAAACCACCGCAAGCATTAGCAGTGCAGCCAACTGAGTAGTAAATGCCTTTGTTGAAGCAACACCAACCTCAGGGCCTGCTCTGGTAAGGAAAGTTATGTCAGAGACACGACTCAAAGAACTTTCCGGAACATTGCAAATAGCCAAAGAGTAGCCGAAACCAAGACGCTTTGCTTCTTCTAGCGCTGCAAGCGTATCTGCTGTTTCACCCGATTGTGAAATAGTGACGACAAGACTGTTTTTTCTCACCACCGGGCGGCGATATCGAAATTCGCTGGCTATTTCTACATTACACGGTATGTTAGCGATTGCCTCTAACCAGTATTTTGCCACCATACCGGAGTGGTAGGATGTCCCGCATGCAATGATTTGTACCGCTTCAACTTTATCAAATATCACTCCAGCGCCCTGACCAAATGTTTCATCCGGAATGCGATGGCCGATAATTCTACTTTCTATTGTTTCCGCAATTGCACGCGGCTGTTCGTAGATCTCCTTTAACATAAAATGTCTGTAGGGGCCTTTATCTGCAGCGTCAGCTGTCAGATTGGAAACCTGAATATTTCTTTCAACCGCCGTTCCATTACCATCATAAATTTGTAAATTGTCTTTACTGATTTCGGCAATATCACCATCTTCCAAAAAGATAAAACGATTCGTGACCGGTAACAGGGCAGCGACGTCTGATGCAATAAAATGTTCTCCGATACCAATCCCTATCACAAGAGGGCTTCCACGCCTTGCAACAACCATTTTTTGCGCATCATCTTTATCAACGACAGCTATAGCGAACGCGCCTTTTAGATTGGCAACCGTTTTCTGAACAGCCGCTAACAGTGATTTTGTACTTTGAATGTGGTGATACACCTCATGAACAATAACTTCAGTATCAGTTTCTGAGGTAAATTCAAAACCGAGTTTTGATTGCGCTTCCCGCAGCTCTTCGTGATTTTCGATAATTCCATTATGTACTAATGAAACCTTGTTTCTACAAATATGGGGATGAGCGTTCTTTTGCGTGGGTTTACCGTGCGTCGCCCATCGTGTATGTGCTATGCCGAGATGCCCAATCAACGGATTTAATTGAAGATTTTCCTCAAGAACTTTAACCTTCCCGACTTCTCGAGCACGTTTAAGCTCAGACTGTTCAGTTCTAACGACTAATCCAGCAGAGTCATATCCTCTATACTCAAGGCGCTTTAGGCCTTCAAGAAGAATGGGGACGACATTCCTTTCTGCTACTGCTCCAACGATTCCACACATACATAATCCTACTTCGATTTTTTAACAGGTCTTTTCCAGCTTGGTACGCTGATTTGTTTGCTGCGACTTAACGTCAGTTCATCTACCGGGGCATCCTTGGTAATGGTAGAACCTGCACCAATAGTGGCGCCATTTCCTATCGTAACCGGGGCAACCAATTGGGTATCTGAACCAACAAAAACATCATCGCCGATCATCGTCTGGTGCTTGTTCGCGCCGTCATAATTACAGGTAATAGTGCCGGCACCGATATTTACGCGCTTGCCTATGACGGTATCGCCAATATACGACAGGTGATTAACTTTGGAGTTCTCTCCTATAGTCGCTTTTTTTGTCTCTACAAAATTGCCAATTTTTACTTTTGAGGCTAGCGTTGTATCGGGACGAATTCGTGCATATGGCCCGATTTCACATTCTTCTGCAATAGTGGAGGAATCAACAGAACTGAAAGGGTGAATAATCGTCGAACGTCCTACAGTAACATCCTTTAGGTGGCAATTAGCGCCGATCCTAACGCCTTCTTCCAAGACGACATCACCTTCGAACAGACAGTTGATATCAATTTCACAATCGCGAGAGACGGTAAGCGTTCCACGTACGTCGATTCGGGCTGGATCGCGCAATGTCACGCCTTCTTTAAGCAAACTCTTTGCGATAGTGAGCTGAAGATGCCGTTCCAGTTCGGCCAATTGCTTTTTGTCATTTACACCAAGAATTTCCCAGACAGTTTCAGCAGAAACCGTGGCTACGCCAAACTCTTCAGACACTGCCATAGCAATTATGTCTGTAAGGTAGTACTCGGCCTGTGCATTATCGTTCGAAATATTATCAAGCCAGTGGCGCAGGCAATGCGATGAAGCGACCAATATGCCGGTGTTAACTTCATTAACCTCAAGTTCGGATTCATTTGCGTCTTTTTGTTCAACTATATGTGTAACGTTAAACTCATGATCACGAATTATCCGACCATATCCAGTTGGGTCGTCAAGCGTGGCGGTTAGTAGAGCGATACTATCATTGTGTGATTTATCGCAGTTCAATAATGCCTGCAAGGTCTCGGTACGTGTTAACGGAACATCACCGTACAAAATCATCACTCGGGCATTGTCAGGGATAAGATGCATTGCCTGCATCACCGCGTGACCTGTGCCCAATTGTGTTACTTGCTCAACCCACTCAACACCGGTCGCGGCAAGGTGCTCTTTAACCGTCTCACCCCCATGGCCGTAGACCACTATCGTCTTCTGGGGGCGCATAGATTGCGCTTTTTCAATAACGTGCAGTAACAGCGGCTTATTAGCGAGCGGATGAAGCACTTTAGGAATAGAAGAGCGCATTCTAGTGCCTTTACCAGCGGCAAGAATTACGACATATAGGTCCATGGCAAACGACGTCCCAAGTTTGGCAATATGCGGCTAATATAGCAGGAAACAGCAAAGGTTTGGAGAACAGCTTCCCGAGCACCGAACGGTACCCGGGAAGAGTCTTGAACAAGATTAACGGTGTATATTCTTCTTAAGCTTTTGAATCAGTTGCAATTGGGCAATTGCTTCAGCAAGCTCAGCCTCAGCACGTGCGTAATCCATTTCGGCGTGTTTATCTTCCAACGCCTTTTCGGCACGTTCCTTCGCAGCCATTGCCTCCGCTTCATCCAAATCTTTTGCGCGTATGGCTGTATCACTGAGGACGGTGACCACATGAGGTTGAATTTCCAGAATACCACCGGAAACATAAACCATATGTTCTTCACCCTCAGGCGTTTTGATGCGAAGTTCACCTGGCTTCAAAGTCGTCAACAAGGGGGTATGGCGAGCCATAATCCCCACGTCGCCCTGAGAGGCCGGTGCAAAAAGCATCTCCGCGGTGCCGGAATAGATAGACTCTTCCGCGCTTACCACATCAACATGAAAAGTCAAAGCCATTAGCTTTTACCTCTGTGGGTTATTTCATCTTTTTGGCTTTTTCTACAGCTTCGTCGATAGTACCGACCATGTAGAAAGCCTGCTCAGGCAAGTGATCGTATTCACCAGCAAGAATCGCTTTAAAACCTGCGATGGTATCTTTTAGTGAAACGTATTTGCCGGGCGCACCAGTGAAAACCTCCGCAACAAAGAACGGCTGTGAAAGAAAACGCTGCATTTTACGCGCACGCGCAACAACCAATTTGTCATCTTCAGAAAGTTCATCCATACCCAAAATGGCAATGATGTCCTTCAGTTCGTTATAGCGTTGAATTGTCTTCTGGACGCCACGAGCAACATCGTAATGCTCTGAACCGATAACCAGTGGGTCCAACTGACGTGAAGTTGAATCCAGCGGATCGATAGCAGGATAGATACCTTGAGCAGCGATGTTACGAGAAAGTACAACCGTCGCGTCCAAGTGAGCAAAGGTGGTAGCAGGTGACGGGTCGGTCAAGTCATCAGCAGGTACATAAACGGCCTGTATGGATGTGATCGAACCAGTCTTGGTAGAAGTAATGCGTTCTTGAAGCACACCCATCTCTTCAGCAAGTGTTGGCTGATAACCTACCGCAGAAGGCATACGACCCAGAAGTGCAGATACTTCTGTACCAGCAAGTGAATAACGATAAATGTTGTCAACGAAGAACAGAACGTCACGGCCTTCTTCGCGGAAAAATTCCGCCATGGTCAGACCCGTCAAAGCTACACGCAGACGGTTTCCAGGAGGCTCATTCATCTGACCGTAAACCATCGCTACTTTGGATTCCTCGAGGTTGTCTAGACGAACAACTTTAGCGTCAGACATTTCGTGGTAGAAGTCGTTACCTTCACGAGTACGTTCACCAACACCGGCAAATACAGATAGACCCGAGTGCTGAGTAGCAATGTTGTTGATCAGCTCAAGCATGTTTACCGTTTTACCAACCCCGGCACCACCGAAAAGACCGATCTTCGAACCCTTGGCGAAAGGACAAACTAAGTCGATAACTTTGATGCCTGTTTCCAGAAGTTCTGTTGCTGGCGAAAGTTCTTCGTATGCAGGCGCCTTACGATGAATTACCCAACGCTCGTCTTCACCAATTGGACCCAGTTCGTCGATTGGCTCACCAAGAACGTTCATGATGCGGCCTAGCGTTTTCTTACCAACCGGTACTGAAATCGCTTTGCCAGTGTCGTTTACAGACATATTACGCTTCATACCATCGGTAGAACCAAGCGCTACACAACGGACGATTCCGTCGCCTAGCTGCTGCTGGACTTCCAGCGTCAGACCAATTTCTGGAGCGGTTAAAGCGTTGTAAACCTTAGGCACTGAGCCCGACGTGAATTCTACGTCGACAACAGCACCGATGATTTGGACGATTTTACCTGTGCTCATTTACAAATCCCCTATAAGCTTCAAAATATTCTTTACGATACGGCAGCGGCGCCGCCCACGATCTCGGAAATTTCCTGAGTAATCGCAGCCTGACGGGCCTTGTTGTACACCAGTTGCAACTCTTTGATGAGGCTACCGGCATTGTCGGAAGCGCTTTTCATAGCAACCATTCGGGCAGCCATTTCACATGCGACATTTTCTACAACGCCCTGATACACCAAAGACTCGATGTAACGTGCCATAAGATCATCCAAAACATCTTTGGCTTCGGGCTCGTAAATGTAATCCCAGTGATGTTTCAATTCGTCTTCTGGCTTATCAACCTCGATAGGTAACAATTGATCAACTTGCGGCGTTTGCGTCATGGTATTTACAAATTCATTGCTAACCAGGTACAAACGATCGATTTGACCGTTGTCGTATGCATCAAGCATTACCTTGATGGCGCCTATCATCTCCGCAATTGCTGGCTTGTCACCGTACTGCGTGAGTTGGGAAATGATATTTCCACCCAGACGGGAAAGAAAAGAAGCACCTTTCTGACCAATACAACACAGGCTGACGTCAACACCCTTATCGCGCCATTGCTTCATCGAGGAGATTGTCGCTTTCAACAAGTTGGTGTTTAGACCACCACACAAGCCGCGATCGGAAGTGACTACGATATAGCCAACTTTCTTTATGTCACGACCACCCTTTAAATAAGGGTGCTTGTATTCTGGATGCGCGTGGGCTAGATGAGCAATTACATTGCGGATCTTTTGGGCGTATGGACGAGAAGCCTGCATACGCTTTTGTGCCTTACGCATTTTACTGGCGGCAACCATCTCCATGGCACGAGTGATCTTCTGGGTGTTTTTAATACTCCCGATCTGATCTCTAATCTCTTTACCTACTGCCATGTCAGTACTCCGGTTTAGTAAGCGCTAGTCGCTTTAAAACTTTCGATGGCGCTGCGCATCTTGCTTGCGATGTCATCGTTGAAGTCTGCAGTTGTGTTGATCTGTTTTACCAGATCCGCTGCATTTGAGCGTATGTGCGAATGCATTGCAGATTCAAAATCAACCACTTTTTCAACAGGAACATCGTCCAGATAGCCTTCATTTGCGGCAAACAGAGAAAATGCCATTTCTGCAGTTGTCAGAGGAGCATATTGCTTCTGTTTCATCAGCTCGGTTACACGCTTACCTCGCTCAAGCTGCTTACGAGTAGCTTCGTCGAGGTCTGATGCAAACTGAGCAAACGCTTGAAGTTCACGATACTGAGCAAGGTCAAGACGTATTCCACCACCAAGCTTCTTAATGATCTTGGTTTGGGCTGCGCCACCAACACGCGAAACTGAGATACCAGCGTTGATTGCAGGTCGAATACCAGCATTAAACAGGGAAGTCTCTAGGAATATCTGACCATCGGTGATAGAGATTACGTTCGTAGGAACGAAAGCGGAAACGTCACCAGCCTGAGTTTCGATAATCGGAAGAGCGGTCAATGAACCAGTTTTCCCTTTAACAGCACCGTTAGTGAATTTTTCAACATAGTCAGCATTAACGCGCGCAGCGCGCTCAAGCAGACGAGAGTGCAAGTAGAAAACGTCTCCAGGATAAGCTTCACGACCTGGTGGACGACGCAGAAGTAGCGACACCTGACGATAAGCCCAAGCTTGCTTGGTCAAATCATCATAAATAATAAGAGCATCTTCGCCACGGTCACGGAAGTATTCACCCATTGTGCAACCTGAGTAAGGAGCTATATATTGCATAGCTGCTGCATCAGATGCAGATGCGGAAACAACCGTGGTGTATTCCATAGCGCCATGTTCTTCCAACTTGCGAACAACGTTTGCAATAGAAGAAGCCTTTTGACCGATAGCAACGTAAATACACTTAATGCCTGAATGCTTTTGGTTGATGATAGTATCAACAGCAACAGCCGTTTTACCGGTCTGGCGGTCACCGATAATCAATTCACGTTGACCACGCCCAATTGGAACCATGGAATCGATAGACTTCAATCCAGTTTCAACTGGCTGATCTACCGATTGACGTGCGATAACACCGGGAGCAATTTTCTCAATTGGAGAAGTCTCTTTGGCGTCAACAGGGCCCTTACCATCAATTGGGTTACCAAGTGCGTCAACAACACGGCCAAGCAACTCACGGCCAACGGGAACTTCAAGAATGCGGCCTGTACATTTAACTTTGTTGCCTTCAGAGATGGCTTCATAGTCACCTAAAAGAACGGCACCGACTGAGTCGCGTTCAAGGTTTAGTGCCAAACCAAAAATTCCGCCTGGGAATTCTAGCATTTCACCAGCCATCGCGTCGGACAGGCCGTGAATACGTGCGATACCGTCAGTCAAACTGACAACAGTACCTTCGGTACGAGCTTCTGTAGAAGCTTCGAAACCTTGGATCTTCTTTTTAATAAGATCACTAATTTCTGCAGGATTTAATTGCATGGGGTATTCCCTCTTAATGCTTTAACGAGTCATTTCGGTGGCGAGTTTTTCAAGCTGGCCAGAGATTGATCCGTCGATCACTAAATCTCCAGCGCGAATTATCGCGCCACCCAACAACGATTCATCGACGCGATAGCTTAATTCAACATCACGCCCGAGACGCTTTTTCAATGCGTCAGCAAGAGACTTTTTCTGTGCGTCGGTAACGTCTTTAGCGGAAACCAATTCAGCCTTGACCGTCTTCTCTTCTTCAGCACGCAGCAGTTCAAAACCTGTAGCGATTTCTGGAAGAACAGAAAGACGATTGTTGTCGGCCAGAACCTTTACGAAATTCTTTCCTTTGTCGTCGAGCTTGTCACCGGCAACACCGATGAAAATTTCGGCAACTTTATCAGAGGAAAAAGTTGGATTTCCGTAAACGCCAGTCATTTCGTCACTTGAAGCAATTGCTGCTAAAACGCTTAGTGCCTCTGTCCATTTTGCAAGACGCTTGTCTTCACGCGCGATCTCGAAAACGGCATGAGCATAAGGCCTTGCGATTGTGCTTGCTTCTGCCATAGTCGTTTACCTCAAATTTTCGCCGCTAATTCGTCCAGCACTTTCGCATGTGCTGCAGCATCCACTTCGCGCTTGAGTACTTTGGATGCACCTTGTAGGGCGATTGCTGAAACTTCTTTACGAAGCGTTTCTTTCGCGCGGTTAACTTCCTGTTCTATCTGTGCGTTGGCGCCGGCGACAATACGATCCGCCTCAGTTTTAGCGTTTTTCTTAGCTTCTTCAACTAAGTCATTACCACGTTTCTGAGCGTTCGAGACGATTTCGGCAGCTTGTTTCTTGGCATCCGAAAGAACGTCTTTGGCGTGCTTTTCAGCCAATTCTTGTTCTTTCTTTCCACGTTCTGCCGCGGCTAGGCCCTCAGAAATGCGCTTTTGCCTTGCTTCCATCATAGTCGTCAGGGGCTTCCACAGCACCTTGTTGACAAACACAATGAGCAAAACAAACGCGACAATCTGCGCGAGCAGAGTCACTGTAATATTCATTTATTTATCCCCTTAGTCTGGTACATAGAACAATCGGACTGGAATTTAACCGCCAATTGCTGCTTGCAATGCACCAACGAAAGGATTCGCAAACAAGAACCACATTGCGAAAGCGAGGATGATGAAAGGAAAAGATTCCATCAGACCAGCAAAGATGAACATGTTTGTCATTAACTGGGGACGCATTTCAGGCTGACGAGCGATACCTTCGAGTGTTTTCGCACAGATCAAGCCCCAACCGATAGCAGAACCTAGACCAGCTGCTGCCAGGATCACACCAACGCCAACAGCAGTATAGGCGTAAATGTTCGCGATCATATCGGGTGTCATAGTTTTTTCTCCTTACACAAATTTAAATTTAAAAACCAAGAATCAAAATCGTTAGTGGTCACTGGTATGGGCCATACCCAGATAAACCAGTGTCAATACCATAAAAATAAATGCTTGAAGTGTGATTACAAGAATATGGAATATCAGCCATGCCAGGTCTAAAACAACCTGCAACGGAACGATAAACAGAAGTCCAAATCCGATCGCAGCTGAACCACCGAGCAATGCAATAAGAAGGAATACCAACTCGCCAGCGAACATGTTACCGAATAGACGAAGCCCTAAGCTAAGCGGTTTTGCTAGTTCTTCGATTGCTGTCATTACGATATTGACCGGAATGACAAATTTTCCGAATGGATGGAAAAGAAACATTTTCAGGTAACCGACAGGGCCTTTAACTTTAATATTATAAAAAAGAATAAGACCAAAAACGGTTAACGACATTGCCATAGGAATGTTAATGTCAGTTGTAGGGACTACCTTAAGGTATTCGATTCCAACAAAAGTGGCTAACAAGGGTAAAAGATCAACAGGGATCAAATCCATGAAGTTCATTAACCATACCCACAGGAAAATAGTAATGGCTAGTGGGCCAATAATGGGGTTATGGCCGGGAAAAGTGTCTCTAATTTGACCATTGACGAAGTCAACGATACTTTCAACAGCATTCTGAAAACCACTTGGTGTATCAGACTGGAGGTTTCTTCCCAGTCTCCAGGCAGTAATGACGATCAGTGCACCAAGAAGTATACTGAAGAAAATACTATCAAGATGCAGCGCCCAAAAACCCGCTGCTTGATGAGTCACTGGATCACAATCACCCACACAAAGGTTGGTCAAGTGATGCTGGATATACTGGACGGTACCGCCACCAGATTCGCTAGCCAAGATAATTCTCCTATCCTACTTTGGATAAACCCTTAAACAAAAAAACGAAACCTATTTGCGCAGCAATAAACCCGGCCGCCATTGCAAGTGCGTCCAGGTGCAAAAATTTCAGTCCTAAAACAAACAGGATAATCACTAACAAGAATCGTTTTACGGCACCAAAGTAAAGTGTGCCTACGCTCTTGCCAGGGTTATCGATCGCGCTTGCTTCTGCTTTGCTAACACCGGTTCCGAGTAAAAAAGCCGATGCGCTGCTCGTAAGCGCGCCTGCCAAAGCTGAAACAGCTGCGACTAAATCCTTAAACAAAAGGAACAAAACCGCGACGATCGCACCAGCCGCAAGTTGATATAAAATCAGATACCGCGTTTTGCGGGAAACTTCGTCGGTGGCAACGTTCAATTTAGATCCGGGTGAGTCAGAAGTTTATAGGCCTTCAAAGTACCGCCCAGCAGGCCAAGGAATCCAAAAGACAACAAGAAAATTGGCTTGGTATCCAGCCAGTAGTCGGTGAGAAAACCGAGCAAAAACCCAGAGATAGTCATGGAACTCATGATAGTGCCTACACTAATTAGAAGTAGGCCCGGTTTCTCAGGCTGCCCCATATATTTAGCCCGTACCTAAAAGCGGGCGCAATTATAGCCTGTAGGGATTGGCAATCGCAAGTCGAAAACCGACGAGAATATTTGGGTTAATAGATATAGTGAATACAATAGATTACGGCGAGAAATTACTTTATATGGTCAAGAATTCCTTCAAGTTCTTCCAGACTGTTATAAAAAATTTCTACCTTACCATTACCCTTATCTTGGTGCGCAAATTTTATTTTTGCACCAAGGATTTCAGATAGATGGTCCTGAAACTTACGGATGTTTGGGTCATCCTTCTTATCTGCAACTTTTGGTTTCTCTGCTCTATCGAGAATTTTCCTGACTAATTTCTCAGTTTCCCTCACAGACATACCCTTGGACTGAACAATCTTAGCTGCCTGCAACTGGTCACTGGCCGATAAAGCGAGCAAGGCCCTGGCATGACCCATTTCCAAATCACCGTTAGTTAACATCTGTTTTAGTGTATCGCTAAGCGACAAGAGTCGAAGCAAGTTGGTGACAGCAGCACGCGAGCGACCAACAGCATCTGCTGCCTGTTGATGAGTCATACTGAATTCATCGATCAGTCTTTGTAGGGCCATCGCCTCTTCAATAGGATTGAGGTCTTCACGCTGAATATTTTCAATCAGCGCCATTGCAACAGCAGCTTCATCGGGAATATCCCGAACGATAGCTGGTATCTTATCCAACCCAGCCATTTGTGTTGCACGCCAACGCCGCTCACCAGCAATAATCTCAAAGCGACCACTTCCAATTGAGCGTACAACTATTGGTTGCACGACGCCTTGCGATTTAATAGAGGCTGCGAGATCTTCCAAAGATTCCGTGCGCATATCGATACGCGGCTGGTAACGCCCACGTTGAATGAGATCAACTGCAAGTTCGCGTAATTCGCTTCCATCGACATTATCACCAGGCGAATTAGACTCTGAAGTCATGCGTGCAGGCTTAGCTTGTGCTAGCAATGCGTCTAAACCCCGACCCAAACCTCTTTTCTTGTTCATCTGGCAATCCTGTTATCTTTTAATTTTCAGCGACGGCAACGCGCGCGCCAATGCGGCTATCTTCACGCCGTAAAATTTCACCGGCAAGAGCAAGGTAGGCCTGCGCACCCCGTGAAGCGCGATCATAATTTAGAACCGGCATGCCATGGCTTGGAGCCTCAGCCAAACGCACATTTCGCGGTATGATCGTCCGATAGACTTTATCACCAAAAAATTTCACTAGCTGTTCTGTTACTTGCATAGCCAGGTTATTGCGCGGGTCATACATAGTGCGCAACAACCCTTCAATTTCGAGTTCTGGATTATGTACTTCTCTCACTTTTTCAATCGTCTCGACCAACGCGGATAAACCCTCAAGCGCATAATATTCACACTGCATAGGGATCATAATGGAATTGGCGGCAACCAAGGCATTCAGTGTCAACATATTTAGAGAAGGTGGACAGTCGATCAACACAAAATCGAAATCACTTTGTACCTCAGCGAGTGCTTTCTTCAGACGTATATCGCGATCCGGCATATTCAAAAGATGTACTTCGGCGGCGGTTAAATCAGAATTGCTACCCAGTACAAAATAGCCAGAATCTTCTGCATACACAACAGCATTAGCGACCGGTGTATTTTCGACCAGAACATCGTAAGTACCGAGTTCTATATCTCGCTTATCCAGTCCACTACCCATTGTGGCATTGCCCTGCGGATCGAGATCAACCAGCAAAATCCTGCGCTTGGTAGCACTCAATGACGCCGCAAGATTGACCGATGTCGTTGTTTTTCCGACTCCGCCCTTCTGATTTGCTACAGCAATTACTCGCATGCTCATCTATCTCACCAACTAGTTACGCTTGATTTCAACGATACACCGATATTCCTTTTGCGAAGGAATGTTCAATTCGATAATTTTGTGGCTAATAGGAACGCCAACTTCAGATAGTTCCGCAGCAACTCCAGGGCCCTTCATTAAACTAAGACAGGCAGAAGGCGGCCACACATGATCTAACAATTCTAACGTCGTGGCAATGTCAGCAAATGCCCTGGATAAGATTTGATCAAATGGTGATTCACAACGCAGGGTTTCGATACGATTATTCATCACGGTGATATTCTTAAGCGAAAGCTCCAGTTTCACCTGGTTCAGAAAGCGTGTCTTTTTTCCATTGCTGTCTACCAAGGTAAAATGTCGATCTGGAAATGCAATTGCCAAAGGTATACCGGGTAGACCCGCACCAGTCCCGATGTCGGCAATTTCTCGTCCATATATATATGGAATAAGGGCAAGGCTCTCAACTATATGCCTAACAAGCATGGTTTGGCGATCTTTAATCGCTGTCAGATTATATGCCTTGTTCCATTTAAACAGTAAATCCAGGTAGCGCAGCAGAAGTGAGCGCTTATCTTCGCTTAGCTCCAAACCCAATCCATTAATGTACGATAGAAGGCTATCCGACAAATCGTTCATAATAAATGCCTAAACGCCAATCGCTCGAGAAGTGGACTGCTTTTTTATATAAACGAGCAAGAGAGAAATTGCCGCTGGTGTTATACCGGAAATACGACCTGCTTGGGCAATATTCGTTGGTTTAATACGTGATAATTTTTGTTTAATTTCGTTGGACAAGCCAGAAATTATTGAATAGTCAAAATCTTCAGGAATAGACATAGATTCCAAACGTTTCGATTTTTCAATGTCCAGCGCCTGTCGATCGATATAACCTGAATACTTTGCCTGAATATCAATTTGTTCGCGTACTTTTTCGTCATTAATGCCTGGACCAACATTCGGAAATTCCATCAACGCTTCATAATTTACTTCCGGACGGCGTAGCAATTCTAGTGCATTTGCTTCATGTAGAAGTCGTTTACCTAGAATACGCTCAGCAGTCCCTTCAACGAGTAGCTCTGGTCTTATCCAAAGACTCTTCAGGCGTTGCTGCTCCAACGCAATGGAGTCTTGTTTTTCATTAAACAATCGCCATCTGTCTTCGTCCACGAGGCCTAATTCGCGTGCTTTTGTAGTGAGACGTAAATCTGCGTTATCTTCTCTCAACAAAAGCCGATATTCCGCTCTACTGGTAAACATACGATAGGGTTCTTGCGTACCTTTAGTTATTAAATCATCTATGAGCACGCCTATATAGGCTTCTTCACGTCCCGGGGACCATGGCTCAAGATTTCTACAAAAACGACTCGCATTTAGTCCAGCAATCAAACCTTGTGCACCAGCTTCTTCGTAACCAGTCGTTCCATTAATCTGTCCAGCAAAGAAAAGCCCCTGGATAAATTTAGTTTCCAAAGATGATTTCAGGTCACGAGGGTCGAAAAAATCATATTCAATGGCGTATCCAGGCCTGAGAATGTGTGCGTTTTCAAAACCACGAATAGATCTCACGAGTGCCAATTGCACATCGAAAGGAAGACTGGTCGAAATACCATTTGGATAGATCTCCTTTGTAGACAATCCCTCTGGCTCAACAAAAATTTGGTGCGAGTTTTTATCCGCAAAACGCATGACTTTGTCTTCTACCGACGGGCAATATCGCGGACCCACTCCCTCAATCACACCACTATACATGGGTGATCGATCGATTCCCCCACGGATAATTTCGTGCGTACGTTCATTCGTTTCGGTGATATAGCAATTGATCTGGGGGGGATGATCCTCTTTACGCCCAATAAAGGAAAAAACTGGTACCGGTGTGTCTCCGGGTTGCGCCTGCAATTGTGAAAAGTCGATAGTATTGCCATCTAATCTAGGCGGTGTACCCGTCTTTAATCTTTCTACATTAAAAGGAAGATCGCGAAGTCGCTGGGAAAGAGCATTTGCTGGTGGATCACCAGCGCGACCTCCTTGATATTGGCTCAGTCCAATATGAATTCTGCCTCCCAAGAACGTGCCTACTGTCAGAACGACGGCTTGCGCGCTGAATTTCAAACCCATCTGGGTAACAACACCTCGTACGGTGCCGTTTTCAACGATCAAATCATCAACAGCTTGCTGAAAAATGGTAAGTCCAGGCTGATTTTCCAGAGTCGCACGAATTGCATTTTTATAAAGCAATCTATCACATTGTGCGCGGGTAGCGCGTACTGCGGGTCCTTTGCGTGAATTCAAAATTCGAAATTGAATTCCCGCTTTATCAGTCGCACGGGCCATTATGCCACCCATGGCATCGATTTCTTTTACAAGGTGGCCCTTTCCAATTCCACCAACTGCCGGGTTACAGCTCATTTGACCCAAGGTATCTATATTGTGAGTCAATAAAAGCGTTGCCGCACCACTCCGTGCCGCGGCCAAGGCAGCCTCCGTTCCGGCGTGACCACCACCAACTACTATGACGTCAAATTTATCTGAATGAAACATTTCAACACCTTACGCCAGATTTGGACCGAAAGTGTCCAAACTGCCTATTTTCCTATACAAAACGAAGAGAAAATCCGCCCTAAAAGATCTTCGTTGTCGAATTCTCCGGTAATCTCATTAAGCGCACCTTGAGTTACCCTTAAGTCTTCTGCCGCCAGTTCCCCTGCTTTTTGTAAAACACAATGCTCATAGGCAATATCCAGGGATATATTTGCACGTTGCAGTGCATCCAAGTGTCTTCGCCGCGCAAGGAAAAGACCTTCTGGATTCGAAATCATTCCAATCGATGCTCGGAGGTAACTGGCGAGCAGATCGAGCCCAGCATTCGTTTTCGCGGAGAGCCGCAACGCGTCGAGTTGCTCGAATCTAAATTGCTCGGGTTTAGAACCACTTTCATCGATCTTGTTAAAAACCAAAGTTACTGGTAAATCGGGGGGAATAGTGCTGATCATGGTTCGATCGAGATCCGATATTCCTTTTACGTCGTCTATCATGTAGAGAACTCGATCTGCCTTCTCCACTTCCAACCATGCCCGGCGGATGCCTTCTTGTTCGACTACGTCGCCAACCTCACGTAAACCCGCAGTATCAATAATGTGCAAAGGCAACCCGTCAAGTTGAATATTCTCTCGAAGCACATCTCTGGTTGTGCCAGCAATATCAGTCACGATTGCGGCTTCCTTGCGTGCAAGCGCATTTAACAAACTGGATTTTCCTGCGTTAGGCTGCCCAAGAATGACCACGGCCATACCTTCCTTGAGGAAGGACCCCTGACGCGAATTCTCAAGAACAAGCTCCAATTGTTCTTGCAAACGAACAAATTTCGTTCCTAACTCCGCTTCTCCAAGAAAATCGATTTCCTCTTCTGAAAAGTCTATGGCCGACTCAATGTACAGTCTAAGGGAGATGACCTGTTCAACCAGATCATGGATTGCGGAAGAAAATTCACCCGATAGTGATCGTATTGCGGAACGTGCAGCTGAGCTTGACGTCGCGCTGATTAAATCTGCAACAGCTTCAGCCTGGGCCAAATCGATCTTATCGTTGAGAAACGCTCTTTTTGAAAATTCACCAGGTTCTGCAATGCGAGCCCCCAAACCAACAACGCGTTCAAGCAACATATCGAGAACAACCTGACCACCATGAGCCTGTAATTCGAGTACATCTTCACCGGTAAAAGAATTGGGTCCTTTAAAAAGAAGGGCAAGTCCAACATCAATGATGCTATCGTCATCATCTTTAAATGGAAGATATTCTGCGAAACGATAGGCCGGGATTTTTCCGAGTACAGATTCGGCAATAGAGAACACCAGAGGACCGGACACACGGATAATGCCTACGCCCCCGTTTCCGGGTGGCGTAGCCTGAGCCGCTATAGTGTCCATTTTAGGCCTTCCTTGTTTCCTTCTCTATTTTGTGAGTGATATACCACTGTTGAAGTATCGACAGCAGGTTATTTACCACCCAGTATAGAACCAGACCGGCAGGGAACAACATGAAAAACAACGTAAATACCAGCGGCATAAACTGCAGAATTTTTTGCTGCAGTGGATCCATCGATGGGTTCGCGCTTAATTTTTGTTGAAAGTACATGGAAACGCCCATAACGATGGGTAAAACATAGAATGGGTCTTTTGCTGAAAGATCCTGGATCCAAAGAATAAAGGGAGCCTGTCTCAACTCTACAGATTCCAGAATCATCCAGTAGAGAGAAATAAATACTGGTATCTGAACAAGCATAGGCCAGCACCCACTTAAAGGATTTACTTTCTCCTTCTTATAAAGCTCCATTGTGGCCTGACTCATGCGTTGGCGGTCATCACCATAACGATCTCGAATCGCTTGAAACTTCGGCGCTAGGGCGCGCATATTCGCCATCGAACGATAGCTGGCTTCAGATAATTTGTAGAAAAATACCTTGATCATCAGAGTAAGCATGATAATCGACCAACCCCAGTTACCGAGAAAACTGTGGAAAAACTCTAGAACCCAGAATAAAGGTTGGGCAAGAAAATGTAATATTCCATAGTCAACTGTGAGCTTAAGGTTTGGCTCTATTTTTTCCAATCTAGACTGAACTTTTGGCCCAACATAAAGATTATTAATAAAATTTGTATTTGCACCAGGCGCTACTATGGTTTCCGAGGATGTCATGCCAACGATAAAACGGTCATCTTTTAATGCGCGCGTATAAAAATGGTTTGCTTCTTCATTAGGTGGAATCCAAGCCGCTACAAAATAGTGCTGCAACATCGCGCCCCAGCCACCTTTGGTATAGCTCTGATCTGGTTTCCATTCCGCCATCTCATCGAATTCTATTTTTTGGTACGGCTTTTCTACGCTAGAAACAGCTGCTCCGGTAAATGTATACAAGAGACGTGATTTCCCAGGTTCTTCAAATTTGTTGCGCTGTAATTGGCGATACAAACGACCTTTCCATTCAGCTGCGCTCTGGTTTTCAATTTTGTGCTCCACGTTAATAAGATAAGAGCCACGAGTGAACGTTAAAATCTTCATTACTCTAATTCCGGACTGAGAAATCCAAGTCAGAGGAACTACTAATTCGTTCTTACCGTCTTCCATGCGAAATTCAGACTGTTCGCTTTGAAAAATGGAATGATGATCCGGTGCTTCAGTCGTTGATAAAAGTCCGGTCTGGGCAATAAATAGCTGTGGCAATGCATCATCCATAAGTGGATAAGCCATCTGCGGCTGATCGAGTGAAATCGGAAACTTCTTCAGAAAAACTTTGCGTACATCACCGCCACGTGTTTCAAGCTCTAGATCGAAAACATCCGTAGTTACCAAAATGCGCTTACTTGAACCTAAGGCGTTTTGAGTCGCAGTTGCTGGCTTTTCAGGAGCATCAGGCGTTGACACGGGAGAAACGGGAAGATCTTCCGTTTCGGGAGCAACTGTACTCAACATTTCCTGTGGCGCTGCCGGTACAGATGACGCTGAACCAGCTTCCACGATCTGATTGGGCGTCTCAACTGGGTTATATCGTTGGTTCCATGCATCCCACAGAAGCATTACAACCAAACTTAAAGCAAG